>JBECKZ010000142.1:0-8050 GCA_040235555.1 Thiohalomonadales bacterium
TTATAGTCCACCAGCATGCGTGAAAAGCCGGGCCGCCATTGATGAATCGGGAAACCGTGTTGTAAATAGCGCGTTGGCGCGAAAGTATTCATGGCGATACTGCAGGGGTCCTGCATGTCAGCAGGCATATTGTTGAACGTTACCTTGCTGTCACTGGCGAGTAATTGATGAAACTCCGATAAGGCCTTAACCGCCTCCGGCATCAGGCCATCGATGGTGATGATGTCATAGCACAGCTTATTATTGGTGTAGTCCTGATAGTGCCTGGGTTCCTTATCCATGATTTTGGGTGCGTCCTTCATCTCACCCAGGTCCTTGATGTCGTAGTTCAGTGCGAACGGCGGTTCGACATTAACTGACTTCGGATGCATTTCCAGGATGGTGTGTTGTTCCGTGTCAATCGTGCGTGCAACCCGGCTTGCCCGATCAAACAGGGTATAACTCTTGGAGCTCTCGCCATCATCAAAACGTATCTGCGTCGGCGTCACAATGACACGGGTCTGATAAGGCTGAATATCCTTTTCGGATTCCAGAAAAACCAGCAGCTGATTATTCGGTTTCGTGGCGCAAGCTGACAGGATCACAGCCACCACAATCAAGGGAGTCAATTTATATAACATCATGGTTTAACCTACACTTTCCAGATACGCCAGTTCCTCATCACTAAAACCGGCACGTTTGCGAGTTTTAAAATCATACGGGCCTTTTAACTGGCCTTTGAGATACTGCTTCAATAATTGTTTAAACGTAGTAAACGGCTGCAAACCGCGTTGGTCACATACGTAACGAAACCATCGGCTGCCAATCTCCACATGCCCGACCTCATCCCGATGAATAATGCGCAGGATTTCCACTGCCCGCTTATCATTCACAGCAGTCAGTTTGTCAATGATCGATGGGGTGACATCCAGTCCACGTGCTTCCATAACGCGTGGGACCAGGGCCATCCGCACCATGACATCATGGTCAGTCTGCACTGCCATTTCCCACAGACCGTTATGCGCCGGGAAATCACCGTAATGATAACCTAGTGTCGAGAGGTGTTCTGCCAGCAGGCTGAAATGGTATGCCTCTTCACTGACGACCTGCAACCAGTCGGTATAATAGCGTGTCGGCATATCGCGAAAACGATAGACAGCGTCCAGCGCCAGATTAATCGCATTAAATTCAATATGACACAAGGCATGGATCAAGGCCGCCCTGCCTTCTACAGTATGTGCACTGCGACGGTGTAATTCGCGTGGTGCGACCAGAATCGGTTTCGCTGGTCGTCCCGGCACTGGTACTGATTGCGCCAGTGCAATATTGTTATTCGTGAGTGTGTTAGCGTTCCAATCCGTTGCCAGTGCATTGGCCATCGCCACTTTGTGCGTAGGCTCGTCTTCCAATAAACAGCGTTCTGCACGAATAAACAGATTATCGGACAACGGTGTCTGGCTATGGATTTGCATCATTGGGATATTCTAACAAGCGTTTGCAGGCAGTTTAAGTTTTCAGCCCGATAACCAGATCCATCACATTGGTGCCGGTGGGTCCGGTATCCACCAAATCGCCACTTGCCGCTAGAAAGCTGCCAGCATCCGCGTGCAATAGCGAGTCGCTTGCTGACAATGCACCTGCGTCTTGCCCCCGTTGCAGTGTCTGTCCATCAACCAGGCCGCCGGCGACTTCGCCCGGTCCGTCGGTACCATCCGTTCCAACAGCCAGTAATGTCAGATTGTCCTGTCCGGCCAACACGTTGGCTGCAGCCAGGGCCAGATGCTGACAACGGCCACCCTGACCAGGTTGCGGAGGTAGCGTCACTACGGTTTCACCTCCCCACACATAAACTCCCTTATCACCTTCAATCAACGACCTGGCAATCATTGTACCTTGCTTGGCGGCATCACCGTCCAATAACTGATTACACTGTACAATATAGCCAAGAGCTTTTGCCTGCCTGGCTACTTCTGCGCACAAATCACTGTTGCTGGCAATGATATGACTCTCAATACTGGCGAAACAGCTATTACCAGCAGTAGGCGATACAGAAACCTGGGATTGCATGTACTTAATCCAATCCGGCAACTGTCCCGGGAGATCGCCTGAATCAGTATTCGGTACTAACAGACCGGAGCCAATGACACTGAGATCATCTCCTGGCACATCGGATATCACAAGCTGCATAACGGCATGGTCCATAACTTTCTGTGCCAGTCGCCCGGCCTTAATCAGGGACACCGTTTTGCGAACCTGGTTCATCTTGTCGATAGGCCAACCCTGCGCCAACAACCAGCGATTCAGTTTATGCAATTGTTCAACATCGATGTTATCCGGCAGGACCTCCACCAGTGATGATGCCCCACCGGATATAAGAAACAACAAGCCGGCATCATGTGGCGTTTCATCAATGAAGGCCAGTAATTGCCTGCCTGCATCAATGCTGCGCTGGTCCGGATAAGGATGTGCACCCTCGAGTTGTATGATATACGGCTTGGTCGCAGCAAACGCTTCTGTGTGACCCGCCTTGGTAATGATGATTCCAGCATCGACCTTGTCTGCATGCAGCTCGAGCACACCCTGCATCATGCTCGCTGCCGCTTTACCGATGGCAATCACCCTTACCTTCTGCGCGGGTAAAGCATACCGGGATAAAAATTCAGCAACACACTGCCGCCCATTTACAAACTTCAGGGCGCTTGAATAAATATTTAACAAATTGCGCCGCGCATCTTGTACATATAAAGAATTCATAGAGTTAATTCCAGGTCTGGATTGAATCTATGGCAGAAAGCACAGCCCAAGTAGATGATCCAGTTGACGACTGCCGCGTATTCTGCTTTAGTGATTTGACCCTTCAGTGTTTTACATCCACTTTAATAATCAGAGACAAGGAGGTACCTGTGCGACTTCCAAAACTGATCTACGAAGCGTACCCCGTGCTATACATTTTGGGCGGTATTACCACAATGTCTATGGTGGGTTCTACTGTCGCTTTTTGCAGCGGATTCCTGCTTGGTTTAAGCGGCACCATCATCCTGTTTCTACGTCGTAACTATCGTGCTATTCGTCAACAACTCTACACTTAACTTAATTTATTCATACTGCCAGTTTCACCTTTACTCTCACCCCGGGTTATAGTTTGACCCGGGGTGAATATTTATGTCAGCCATATCACAACCGAAAATTGCTGTGGGTGCTGTTGTATTTCGAGACAATCAGGTACTTCTGGTTGAACGCAAACAGCCGCCCAATCTAGGCCAATGGGCCATACCTGGCGGTAAAGTCCGGCTCGGCGAATCGCTCGCTGCCGCAGCAGAACGCGAAATTCTGGAAGAAACCGGTATCACCATCCGTGCAGGTAATCCCGTTTACACCTTTGAGTTGATCGATAAAGCTTCAAACGGTGATGTGTTGTACCACTACGTGATTATCGATCTGCTAGCAGAATATATCAGCGGTCAGCCAAAACCTGCCGATGATGTCAGTGCCGCTGCCTGGGTCGAGGCACAGACACTTAGCACCTTGCCAGTCAATCCGGAAACACTCAAACTGCTCCGCGAACAATTTAATTTTACCAGCGATACAAATACTGTAATCGCACCGGCTTAACTTATTATCCCTGATCAGAGCAGATTCAAACCGCGGTCCAGATCCGCCTTGATATCCACCATGGCTTCCAGGCCAACGGCGATACGCAAGAGTCCGTCACTAATACCGGCATCCTGACGTTCGGCCTCGCTCAGACGTCCATGGGTTGTGGTAGCTGGATGCGTAATCGTGGTCTTTGTGTCACCGAGGTTCGCTGTTATCGACAGCATTTTGGTATTGTCGACAATCTGCCAGGCTGCGCTTTTACCGCCTTCCACTTCAAAAGCAAGCACGCCGCCAAATGCTGACTGCTGTCTACGCGCCAACAAGTGTTGCGGGTGTGTGGGTAATCCGGGATAGTGCACACGCGTTACTTTTGGGTGATCATGTAAATACACTGCCAGTTCCAGTGCCCGCGCACTGTGGTGCTGCATACGCAATGACAAGGTTTCCAGCCCGGTAAGAAACAACCAGGCATTGAACGCACTCATGGTAGGCCCGGCAGTACGCAAAAAACCATACACCTCTTCGCCCACCAGTTTTTTGTCACCCACCACCGCACCACCTACGGCCCGGCCCTGACCATCGATGTATTTCGTCGCGGAGTGAATGACGATATCCGCCCCAAAATCAAAGGGACGTTGCAGGGCTGGCGTGCAAAAACAGTTATCCACCACCAGCAGACAACCCTTTTTATGTGCCAACTCTGCCAGGGCAGCAATGTCCGCCACTTCAGTTAATGGATTGGAAGGGGTTTCCAGGAATAACAATTTTGTATTGGGCTTGATAGCCGCTTCCCAGGCCGCCAGATCCGTGAGCGCAACAAACGTAGTGTCGATACCGAACTTGGCGAGATATTTATTGAATAACACCACACTGGTACCGAAGATGCTGCGCGAAGACACAACATGATCGCCGTTTTTAAGCAGAGCCAGACAGGTACTCAGAATGGCCGACATGCCCGAGGCAGTTGCCACACAGGAATCTGCCCCTTCCAGCGCAGCCAGACGTTGTTCGAATGTGCGCACGGTAGGATTCGTGAAGCGGGAATAGATATTGCCAGGTATCTCGCCCTTAAAACGTGCCTCGGCTTCTGCAGCACTACCGAAGACGTAACTCGAGGTCATGAAGATTGGCACCGAGTGCTCTTGCTCTTCAGTTCGAACCTGCCCGGCACGAACCGCCAGTGTTTCCAAGTCCCAGTCTTGTTCGTTCATTTTGTATTCTCCAAAAAAAAACCCGCTATGCTAAAGCGGGCCTTATGTCGCTTTAGCAGTATTTTGTATAGCGCCCGCAAGCTGTTCTTCAAATCGGCGCTTTGGTTAAGCCTATGTGATGCAAGGTTGACTGTCAACTCCGGAATATGTGCTCATACCCCATTATAGACTTCGGCGACTTCCGCATCCCCACCCTGTATCTCTTTGCTGCGTACGTTATCGTTACGTTGCTTTTCGAGCATTTTCAGATAGGTCTCGGTGACATCACCCGTGACATAATCACCATTGAAAACTGACGTGTCAAAACGATCGATGGACAGCTTTGCCTTTCTGCGAACTGCCTCTACCAGATCGTCGAGCTCCTGGTAAATCAACCAGTCTGCACCAATCAATTCTGCAATCTGTTCTTCATTGCGACCATGACCGATCAATTCTCCGGCCGCTGGCATGTCGATGCCATAGACGTTAGGAAAGCGTACCGGCGGTGCAGCCGAGGCAAAATAGACTTTCTTTGCACCGGCATCGCGCGCCATCTGGATGATCTGCTGTGAGGTTGTACCCCGAACAATTGAATCATCCACCAGCAACACGTTCTTACCCTTGAACTCCAGGCCGATGGCATTCAACTTCTGGCGCACGGATTTCTTGCGCTGCTTTTGACCGGGCATGATAAAGGTCCGGCCAATATAACGGTTCTTAATAAAACCTTCGCTGTAACGAATGCCGAGATGGTAAGCCAGGGATAAGGCCGAAGTCCGACTGGTATCCGGTATCGGCAGAACAACATCGATATCGTGATTGGGGTGAACCCGTTGAATCTTGTGTGCCAGGTACTCACCCATACGCAAGCGTGCCCGGTAAACCGAAATACCATCCATAATCGAATCAGGACGGGCGAAATAAACATGCTCAAAAATACAGGGCGAACGCATGATTTTCTCTGCACACTGTTTTGCAAACATGTTGCCGTCAACATCGAAGTACACCGCTTCACCCGGTTCCACGTCACGAATTAGTTCATAACCCAGTACGTCGATAGCTACACTTTCGGAGGCTGCCATGTATTCGGTTTTCCCATCGACCACACGCTTGCCAATGACAAGCGGGCGAATCGCATAGGGATCGCGAAATGCCAGCAAGCCGCGGCCGACAATCATCGCGACAACAGCATAAGCACCACGGCAACGGCGATGTACCCCGCCTACCGCAGTAAAAATATCTTCTGGATCGATTCTGGTTTTACCCCGCACAGTCTCTTGAAGTTCATGTGCCAGGATATTCAACAGGACTTCGGAATCCGAATTGGTATTAATGTGGCGCTGGTCGGTTTCGAACAGTTCATGTTTAAGTTGTTCGGTGTTGGTCAGGTTACCATTGTGCGCCAGGGCAATGCCAAATGGTGAATTAACGTAGAACGGCTGTGATTCCGCTGATGAAAAACATCCCGCTGTGGGGTAACGGGTATGACCGATCCCCATGTTGCCTTGTAAGCGCAACATATGCCGGGTATGGAACACATCACGTACCAGACCGTTGCTTTTGCGCAGAAAAATTCGATCTGCATCGCAGGTCATGATCCCGGCCGCATCCTGACCACGATGCTGCAAAACCGTCAGGCCATCGTATAAGGCCTGATTTACAGGGCTGTTAGAAACAATACCTATAATCCCACACATAATTACCTCATGCCCATGTTATCGGTCAAAAGACGAAATTCTTTGCCACATCCGCAGGAAGAAAACCGGTTAACCAGATCGCAACGGCCTGAAACTTGACGACCAGATAGGAATGTTGCCAGACCTCGGCCTTCGGTATCTGGGTCAGGCCGGCCAATGCCACCAGTGCCGAAACCAGTACAACGCCGCGCAGAAAACCGAACAATACGCCAATCGCCCTGTCTGCACCGCTCAGGCCCGTGCGTTGTACCAGCTTGCCGGCAAAAAAGTTGACGATGGCAAACATAACCATCGACACGGTAAATAAGGTAAAGAACGCAACAATCAACCGCAGATTCAGGTTGCTGATCGAATCCTGCAGAAATGTGGAAAAGCTGCCATGCAGCTGCCAGGCGATTAAAAAAGACACGATCCAGCCTGTGAGTGATAACGCTTCCCGGACAAAGCCCCGAATCAGACTGATAAAACACGAGATAAATATCGCGCCAATAATGACGAAATCAATCCAGGTCATGAAGAGTACAACCACCCGCACATGCGTTCACTGCCAAGGCGCGGATTTTACCAGACCTCGGGCCACAACCATACCTGCCTGTGTCTCATGGATACGCCATGACCAGAGTACCCTTGAGCTTCAGCTGCTTGGCCATTCTGGCCTGTAACCGGTCTGCCTCTTGACGCTTAATGACCGGCCCTACGCGAACCCGATACAGGGTGCCACGTTTGCCGGTCGATGATTCGACAAAGCAATTGAACTTGGCCTTACGTACACGATCGCGTAAATGCAAGGCCTTGTTACGATCCGTGAAACTCGCGACCTGGACCACCCAGCCGCGCGCTTTCACCATCTGTGCCGGCGTCGACGCTTTATCTTTTTTCGTGTCAGCTGCGGCGGGTGGCTGAGCCTTGGCTGGTGCGCTGTTTTCCTGCTCCAGCAATGGTGTGGCTTGAGGCAACGGCGGTGTGTCCTTGTCCACCAGCTGTCGGGTTTCCGCAGGCACGACGGGGGCCGGCGGCGGTGGTGGCGGGGTTTGTTTGGCGAGCTGCTCCAGCTCCCGGGGTTTTAATGGAATATTGCTACCGGTGATGCCGGTCTTGTTCTCATCACGATTTAGCACCATGGGGATAAAGATCACTCCCAGGGCAATAATGACGATAGCACCAACGATTCGCTGTTTGAGCTGCGCTTTATCCACTTAAATAAAACTACCCGATGTTGTTTCCGAAGTTAGTCATTATAGGCCTTGAGGACAGCTCTGGGCCACCGTGTAAAAAGAACCATAAGTGAGGACGATATCACCCGTCTTTGCCTGTTGATTCGCCATGCCAGATGCCTGAATCAGGTCCGGATGCTGAGTTATTAGTGCCTGCGGACAAGCTCGATGTATAGCTTCAGCCAACACTTGCATTGTCGCACCACGCTCAACGTTTAACGGCGCAACATGCCAGTGTGTAATCAACTCGCACAATGGTGTCACTATGCCGTCAATATCCTTGTCTGCCAGTGCAGAGAACACTGCATACACGGTTCCCTTTAGTTGAGTCTGTTTCAGGGTATTTGCCAATAGCTGTGCTGCAGCCGGATTG
>JBECKZ010000159.1:0-7372 GCA_040235555.1 Thiohalomonadales bacterium
GACCTTTGCCATCGATGGGCTGACCCAGTGAGTTGACCACACGACCCAGCAAGTTCTCACCCACCGGCACTTCCAGAATACGGCCGGTACATTTGACCTTGTCGCCTTCGGAGATGTGCTCGTAATCACCCAGGACCACCGCACCCACTGAATCCTGTTCCAGGTTCAGCGCCATGCCAAAGGTGTTATTCGGGAATTCGATCATTTCGCCGTACATAACATCGGCCAGACCGTGAATGCGCACTACACCGTCGGCGAGGGAAACGACCGTTCCTTCGTTACGCGCTTCGCTGACCACTTCGAAGCTTTCGACACGCTTCTTGATGAGTTCGCTAATTTCTGATGGATTCAGTTGCATGGTTATATTCCTCTAAGAAATCTTCTCTAGTGCATTAAGCTATGCGCCAGTTTGTCAATTTGACCGCTGACCGAACCGTCGATCACCAGATCCCCGGCGCGCACGATAGCGCCGCCCAGTAAATTGGGATCCACTTTTGCGATCAGGTTAACGCTGCGCCCAAGCCGCTCTTTCAACTTGTCGGCCAACAGACTTTGTTGCGCATCACTCAATGGGAACGCGGAGATCACTTCCGCTTCGATGGTGCGCTCTGCCTCGGCACGATGTTGTTCGTAGAGCGTGGCGATCTGGGACAATACGTCCAGGCGACGATTATCAATCAGGACCTTGATAAAATTCGCGCCCATCTCAGTCAATTGCTCGGCGCAGATACCCAGGAACAGTTTGCTCAATGACTCGCGGCTAACATGTGGATTACCGATGTATTGCTGCATGGTTTCATCGCTGGCAACCAGCGCGGCGAATTGCAGCATGTCGGACCATTTGGCCAGTTCATCTTTCTCCTTCGCCAGTTCAAACGCAGCGAGGGCATAAGGACGGGCAACGGTGCTTTTTTCTGCCATGGATAATTTCGTCCCTTACAGTTGACCAGCCAGGTCCTTGATCAGGTCCGCGTTGGCAGCTTCGTCGATCTCTTTCTTCAACACCTTGCGTGCGCCAGCAACGGCCAGCGATACCACCTGACCACGCAGCTCTTCGCGAGCACGATTGATGTTCTGATCGATTTCCGCCTGTGCTGCAGTGAGCATGCGGTCACCTTCTGTTTTGGCAGCGACCTTCGCTTCTTCAATGATCTCTGCCGCGCGCTTTTCAGCCTGGCGGATGATTTCCTGGCCCTGTGCCTTGGCATCCTTGAGAATTTCCGCAGCACGCTGCTTGGCCAGCTCTTCATCGTGCTTGCCTTTTTCTGCAGCAGCCAGGCCATCAGCGATTTTGGCCTTGCGCTCATTCAGCGCATTGATGATCGGCGGCCACACGAACTTCAGACAGAACCAGACAAAAAAGATGAATGAGATGCTCTGCCCGATTAACGTGAGATTAATATTCATACGTCAATCCTGTGATTGATGGATTAAGTCGGACAGCTTTATCCGCCGACAACGGCAAACAGCACGTAGAAAGCCACACCCACGGCGATCATCGGCACCGCGTCGGTCAGACCCATCATGATAAAGAACTGGGTCCGCAGCAGCGGGATCAATTCAGGTTGACGTGCAGCACCTTCGAGGAAGCGGCCACCCAACACACCGATACCGATAGCGGCACCCAGAGCGCCCAGGCCCATCATCAGCGCGCCGGCGATATAAATTAAAGCTGTTGCTTCGTTCATTGTGATCTCCTATTTCCTAAATTTAATTAATAACGTTAAACCGAAACCTGTTTAGTGATGCTCCGGCACGGTATGTGCCATATCCATGTACACGATGGTCAGTGTCATGAAGATAAATGCCTGCAAGGTAATAATCAGAATGTGGAAGATGGCCCAGCCCAGCTGCAGCAAACCACCGAAGAGGCCCATACCCCAGCCAGCGGGATACATCAGGGCAATCAGAATAAAGATCATCTCACCGGCGTACATGTTTCCATAAAGACGCAGTGACAGTGACAGCGGCTTGGCCAGCAGGGAGACAAACTCCAGGACAAAGTTCACCGGGATAAACAACAGCTGCAGGATCGGATTCTTGGAACTGAACGGATGCAGGGTCAGTTCACCGGCAAAACCGCCGGCGCCTTTCATTTTCACGCTGTAATACAACATGAGCGCAAACACCGTCAGTGACATACCGAAGGTAGCGTTAGGATCGTTGGACGGCACCACCTTCATGAAGATATGGTGCTCATCAGCACCGAAGGCATGTTCGCCAATCAGCTGCGTCGCACGCGGAATCCAGTCCACCGGCAGCAGGTCCATGAAATTCATGAAGAAGACCCAGATGAAAATGGTCAGGGCCATCGGCGCGACCAGGTCGTTTTTGCCGGTGAAAGATCCGCGCACCGAGCTATCGATGAATTCGCAGATCCACTCGACGAAATTCAGCAGTCCACCGGGGACACCGGCCGTGGCCTGCTTGGCCGCTTTACGGAAAATCCAGATGAAAATCAAACCCAGAACAATGGACCACAACATGGTATCCACGTTGATGGACATGAAGCCCATTTGCGCCGCCTCTTTGGCGTCATGCGCAAAGCCCCAGTTGCCGTCTGGGAGTTTGCCGTAGGTCCAGTAAGTTAAGTGATGTTTGATGTATCCAGCAGAGGTCAGTTCTTCGCTCGCCATTGTCTGTTTAAACCCAAAGTTTCAAATTCTTTATTTGCCTGGTTTCGAGCGCGGCGCGTATCCGCGCGCAGACAGGAAACCAAAATAGGCAACGATGAAGCCGATCAGGACAGCCAGAGGATTGAGCTTTAACACTCCCATTCCCACAGCCAACAAACCAATCATGGCAGTCAGCTTCAGTATGGCCCCCTTAAAGACCTCTGCCCCCACATGGGACGGGTCCGTGTCGACATCTGTTGCCGCGATCTTTAGTAATCGCCAGGCATGTAGCCAGGTTCCAGCAATAGTCACGACCCCACCGTAGACTACTGCTATTGAAAAGTGACTCCCCTTGATAAACAGCGCAACGCCGGCAGCGATCAGGGTCAGGCTGGCCTGGACCGTGAGCGTTGTCCGGAGTACTTGTCTGAGGCTGTCTTTTGCTTGATACACGGTGTGAAAAAAAGTCTGACAAAGACGCCCTTGCGCGCATGCTCTCAGGGCCGCGAAGTATATAAGTTCACCCCTATAGGGTCAACGCAAAGCCTGAAAAAGTCCTGTATTTATAGGTGTAATAGACATTTTTGGCATCATGGGCTGGACACGTGGACCTTTGCCTGATTAGCTGAGTTTATTACTCAACATAAGCGGTTCCCGAATTCTGATTTTGGCCCGTAACTGATTTAGATGACTGCTGAATCGGCAACTGGGTTCGGCCTGATGAAAGACTGCACCACGCTCCTTCACCTCCATTGCCCGTACGTGTTCGTACTGCAAGTCATGGATTTGCGATTTTACCTCTTCGCCATCCAGAGTCTTTTTTGGATTGAGTTGGCCATCTGGTACAGAAACTGACGGGGACGTTCACAATTATGGGAATTCGAAATTGCAGGGGAAATGCGTTCAGCCTGCACAGGCTTCATTATTTTATATGATTGAGGATACCGTCCAGCTCATCCAGTGAGTTGTACTGGATAATCAACTTGCCCTTGCCACCTTTGGCTGTCTGAAACTGGACCTTGGCACCGAGTCGCTCAGACAATTCATTCTGCAGGCGCCGGGTATCTGGATCCAGCTCTTTGGAAGGATGGGGTGCTTTACTGGCAGGTTCACTCTGTTTTTTCACCAGACGTTCGGTTTCCCGTACCGACAAGCCCTTATCGATGACATGGCGAGCGGCACGAACCTGCGCGGCATCCCGCAGACCCAGCAGGGCACGAGCGTGGCCCATTTCCAACTCACGCTGTTCCACCAGGGCTTTGACTTCGGGCTCGAGATTGAGCAGACGCAGCATGTTACTCACTGCGGCACGGGAACGGCCAACAGCTTCAGCGGTTTGCTCGTGAGTGAGGCCAAACTCACCTATTAAGCGATTCAGTGCCACCGCCTCCTCGATGGGATTCAGCGCCTGACGCTGGATGTTTTCGATCAGGGCCATGGCCATGGCGGCCTGGTCATCCACCTCGCGTATCACCGCTGGCACTTCATGCAGACCGGCCAGCTGTGCAGCACGCCAGCGGCGCTCACCGGCGATCAATTCATAGCGATTAGCCTGGCCCTCCAGAGGGCGTACTACCACAGGCTGAATTACCCCTTGGGCACGAATGGAATCGGCCAACTCCTGCAAGGCCTCCTCGTTGAAATCGGCACGGGGTTGATAACGGCTGCGTTCGATGAGATCCACCGGCAGTTCGCGTAGACCTGCCACCTCACGAGTGGCTGGTGTTTGTTCAGGAATCCCGGCATTACCCAGCAGGGCATCGAGTCCACGTCCTAGTCCACGTTTTTTCATGACTCAATTACCTCAAGCAACCGGACTGAGCAGGCTGGCGTTTTCATGCTTGCGCAGGATTTCCCCGGCCAGGGCCAGGTAGGCCAATGAGCCTCGTGAGGTCTTGTCGTACTGAATGACCGGTTTACCATGGCTGGGGGCCTCGGCCAGGCGGACATTGCGCGGGATGATGGTGCGGTACACCTTTTGCGGGAAGTGGATAAGCAATTGCCCCGAGACATCATTGGCCAGGTTGTTGCGCGGGTCGAACATGGTGCGCAACAGGCCTTCGACACTTAGCTCAGGATTCACGCTGGCCTGGATTTTATTCACGGTTTCCAATAATGCCGTGAGTCCTTCCAGGGCATAGTATTCACATTGCATCGGAATCATTACCGATTGGGCTGCTACCATGGCATTGAGGGTGAGCATGTTCAGTGACGGTGGGCAATCGATCAGGACATAGTGGTAGCGATCCTTGATAAGTGCCAATGCCTTGCGCAAGCGACTCTGGCGATCCTGGAATTCAATCAGGGACACTTCGGCAGCAGTCAAATCACTGTTCGCGGGCAGGATATCAAACTGGCCTTCTTCGGCCCGGACGATGGCCTGCTCGGCCGTGCACTCACCCAGCAACACATCACAGGTGGTCAGTTCCAGCTGGTTCTTATTGATGCCGCTGCCCATGGTGGCGTTGCCCTGGGGATCGATGTCAACCAGCAGAACCCGGCGCTTGGTCGCCGCCAGGGATGCAGCCAGATTGATACAGGTGGTGGTCTTACCGACCCCGCCTTTCTGATTGGCTACCGCTATGATCTTGACCATCTTCCTCTCCCTTAAACTGCAAATGCAGTTTAATTCAATCCTCTGCTATTAATATGGTTTCAATGTCATTCGAACAAGCTGTCGTGCAGCACTAACCCCAGGTAACTGGATCGGAATCGTTGCTCGCACCTCAGCTAATTCCTCTACTGCCTGTATTTCCAGTACATCCAGCCGGCCCTTCCAGGCCAGCCATTCACCGCCTGCTGCCAAAAGGTGACGGCTCAGACGAACCAGCTGTTCCAGTGAGGAAAAAGCCCGCGACACGATCAGGCCGAACGTCGTCACTGGTTGATAATTTTCCACCCGCGACTGTACCACATCCACGTTCGCCAGCTGTAGCGAGATCACTACCTGGTTGATAAAGCGGACTTTTTTGCCATTACTATCGAGCAGGGTGAAGCGCAGTTCCGGCCGGGTGATTGCCAGTGGGATCCCGGGCAGACCGGCACCGCTGCCCACATCCAACACCGGGCCCTGGCTGACATAGGGGAGGGCTGCCAGCGCATCCAGCACATGCTGATTGACCATCTGACGAGGGTCACGAATGGCAGTGAGATTGAAGCTTTTATTCCAGTGCGAAAGTAGATCGATGTAGGCCAGCAGCGCCTGTTGCTGCGCTGCCGGCACATCGAGATTAAGGCTATGCAAACCCGCTTGAAGTAATGACTCCAGATCAGGGTTTGCCACCAAAGTTACTTGCCAGCGGCCTTGGCCGTCATCGTTGCCAGTGCCTTACTGATTTTTTTCACAATGTCACTGCGGTCGCTGATGTGGTGACGCTTGGCGATGTAGGCCGGATCGTTATAGCCCAGCCAGACCTGGCCCTTGTCGTCTTTCCAGGCAATCGCCTTCAGCGGCATATCGATGGCCGCGGTCTGTTCGGATGTCATCAGGTAACTACCCAGCTTGGGATTACCGAAAATCAGTAGCTGTGTATCGCGCATAGGAATGCCAATCTTTTTGGCCTTGGCACTGTGATTCCAACGCACGGCAACGGTAATGCCTTTTTTCTTGACGATGTTCTCGAGGCGATCGATGGTGACCGTCACTGAGTGCATGCTCTTCATCTTGATCAGGCCATCCACATCCTGGGCCATGGCACCTGTCGCAAACAACGTCGTTAGTGCGATCAGTAATAACTGCTTCTTCATTTTTATTTCCTCCTTGTTTGAATATTGGCCATGACACCAAGATCACGACCGTCCGGTGTCACGATATACACCAGATCACATTCCTTTTACTAGTAATTAGGACGCGTGCTGGCGTTCTGCCAGTAATTTGCGTTTCTTCAGATGCACCAGAATGATAGAGATCGCTGCAGGCGTCACACCCGGAATACGCGCAGCCTGACCCACGGTTTCGGGTTGGATACGGATCAGTTTTTCACGCACTTCCGCTGACAGGCCTACCACCTGGTCATAATGAAAGTCCGTTGGCAGACGTGTTTCTTCGTGGCGCTGGTGCTTGGCAATCTCATCGTGTTGCCGATCGATATAACCGGCATACTTGGCCTGAATTTCCAGTTGTACGATCACCTGTTCATCGGTTACCGGATCCGGCAGCGTCGTCAAAGACATCAACTGGCAATACCTCACTTCGGGTCGGCGCAGTAATTCCCACAAACGATGTTCGCGGCTGATGGGCTTGCCCAGTACCGCCGTGATTTTGTCTGCATCGACTTTGTCAGGATGAATGATGTTTGTGCGCAAGCGCTGTTTCTCGCTTTCGATCGCTTCCAGCTTTTCACTAAACGCACGCCAGCGCACCTCATCGATGAGGCCGAGTTCCTGCGCTTTTGGTGTTAGACGCAAATCGGCATTGTCTTCACGTAACAACAGGCGGTATTCAGCTCGTGAGGTAAACATGCGATACGGTTCGCTGGTACCGCGCGTAATCAGATCATCGATCAACACTCCGATGTAGGCTTCATCGCGGCGCGGACACCATGATTCTTTGTCCTGCACCTGCAACCCGGCATTCATGCCGGCAATCAGGCCTTGTGCTGCGGCTTCTTCGTACCCGGTCGTGCCATTGATCTGGCCAGCGAAGAAAAGTCCCTGCATGTGTTTGGTTTCCAGGGACGGTTTCAAATCACGCGGGTCAAAAAAGTCATATTCGATGGCATAACCCGGGCGCGTGATATGTGCATTTTCAAAACCTA
>JBECKZ010000193.1:0-18134 GCA_040235555.1 Thiohalomonadales bacterium
ATGTAATATTTGAGCCGATTGCAAAATTACAAGATATAAAAACAGCAGAAAAAGCAATTCTTAGAGCATTGAAGCACTACAGAAAACTAAGCCCGAAAGGTGGAAAATTAGAATGGCTTGAAGGAATATCTTATGAAAAAGCAAAAGAGGTCGTGTTAAGTGTGCTCGCTTCGGAGGGCATTGAATACAATACCTAACAAGGCGCGCCACAGCGGACGCCCCAAAGCGTCGCTTCGCTTCCGCTTTGTTGGTCGCCGGTGCGCTTAAACGTTAGTGCTATATGAAAAAACACGATCAGGAAGAAATAGATAACGAAGAGATATTCTTTTTAGCCTTCAATACATTTCTCAGTGATCTTGAGGCCTTGTCACAAAGTCCTGAGAAAGCCTGTGAGCTGGAGGGCTACTATAATGTGGCAGGTGAGTTTTGGTATTTGATGCCTAATGATTATCTTTTGAAGAATTCACTAGGATTGTTCTCTGAAGCCCAGTTATCAGCATTAAAAAAGTTGTTTGAAAGCATAAAAAGTCTACCTGAAGATGCAATAAAATGGACAAATGTCGCAGAAGAATCGCTGCAAAACATGTCTCGCTCCGAATGGGAGCCAATTAGACAGCAAGCAAAAGAACTGCGTCTGTTATTGGCACCTATAGTTAAAATATGCAATGAATACTTTAACCAATAAAAGCACTAACAATCGGGTCAAACCCGCTCCCTGCGGTCGCTTGGACCTCGGGGACGCTGCGCGCCCCTCGGCCATTTACCCAAGTCGTTATGCCCTAAAGTAACAAAACAATTTTTCAGAAATGGATATTTCAAAATGCTCACTATTATGGTTCATGCAAAAATAAAGAAGCTAAAGCTTAATGAGTATCTTGATTTGATAAAGATGCTCACCAAGAACACAACGAAAAAAGGCTGTCTATTTTATGCTTTTAACCAAAATAAACAGGACCCGACTGATTTTGTTTTATATGAGCAATGGGAAAGCCAGACAGATTTAGACAACCACATCAATGAGCTATTTGAAATTTTAGGTCCTGCCAGGCCGGGAAACCTGATACCTGACAAACTCATGGATATGTATGAAAAGGTTATACCGGTTTATTATGACATTATTGGCTAACAGCCATAACATGCACTTTCGCATTCCCTCCCATAGGAACACTATACAAGCCAGGTACGTCGTTAGTTCTGGTGACAAGGAAGATACCATTGGCAACGATTCATTTAATTGAAGGTCCGGTAGGCAGTGGAAAATCCACGTTTGCAGCACAACTCAGTAGTGAGTTAAATGCGCCACGATTTATCCTGGACGAATGGATGTCAACACTGTTTAGCCCAGATCGCCCGGGTACTGGTGTCGTGGAATGGTACCTGCAATGTAAACATCGTTGTCTTGCACAAATATGGCTACAAGCGGCCAAGATCATAGAGAGCGGCGTGGATGTGATATTGGAACTCGGCCTCATTCAGCGTTCCGACCGAACCACATTTATTGAGAGAGTCGATGATTCAGGTCACCACCTGGTTATTTATGTGATCGATGCTCCACGAGATGTTCGACGTGAGCGTGTCAGGAACAGGAACATAAATAAAGGTTCAACTTTTGCGATGGAGGTTCCGGACCATATATTCGAACTGGCGAGTGATATGTGGCAAGCTGTTGATGATTCCGAATGTGGTTGCCATGAGTTACGTTATATTTTGGCAGAATAATGATGCTGACAGGAATCCATCACGTCCAGATCACAATACCCGAAGGACAGGAGCCGGCGGCCAGGCAATTCTATTGCGGTTTGCTGGGCCTGGACGAAATAGAAAAACCCGAAGCATTAAAACCCAATGGCGGTTTCTGGTTGCAGTTAGGCAATATCCAGATTCATGTAGGCACTGAGTGCGGCGTGGATCGTAGCAAAACCAGGGCCCATGTCGCTTATGAAGTAACAGATATTGAATCATGGCGAACAAAGCTTGAGGCGGCTGGCGTCGTATTGATTAACACTCAGCCCATACCCGGCTTGCTGCGGTTCGAGTTAAGGGACCCATTTGGTAATCGCGTCGAATTTATCGAAAAGACAGTATAGACGCAATCTAACATCGACATCTCTTTCTTTCACAGAATCAAAATAATTATCTATAAAATTCAACCATGCTTAAAGTTTACGGTCGCCGCAATGCCTATAACGTTCAGAAAGTCCTGTGGACACTCGGCGAACTTGATCTTGGTTATGCGCATATTGATATCGGCAGTGAACGCGAACAACTGGCCACACCGGGATTTTTGACACTAAACCCGCATGCGCGGATCCCGGTGTTAGTCGATGGTGACACCGTCGTGTGGGAATCCAATACCATTGTCCGTTACCTGTGTGCACGCTATGCCGCAGGAACATTATGGCCAGCGTCGCCAGCGCAACGTTCACTTGCCGACCGATGGATGGACTGGGAACTGGCTACCCTGCAACCTGATTTTCTCGAGCTTTTCTGGGGATATTTCAGGACACCACCGGCACAACACAATCATGAGACGATAAGACAGTCTCTGTCACGCTGCGAACTACATTTTCAAAAACTCAATGCACATTTAGCACAGAATGATTACCTCGCAGGTAACAGCTTTGCCATGGGCGACATCCCCTGTGCGGTCGCGTTATATCGCTACTTCGAGATGGGGCTGCCGGTGACCAGGCCTCCAAACGTACTTGCATGGTACGAACGCTTATCACGCCGCCCTGCCTATCAGGCGCATGTGGCGGTTCCCTTCGATGAATTACGGGGCCGGCTTGAGTTTTAAAACCATGTTATGGATGTAAGCTTAACAATAATAAGTAAATTACCCTGCCCTGCTATCTAATGCATTTTTTCGTGTCCCGTTTCCTGGAATGTGATATATGAATCCTACGTCGTATCACGTCATCTAATTTATTGTTCACTCAGATATAAACACGATTCGCTGGACATCATGATGCATAACTACAACTGGAACGCTGCCGATTACGAACAACACTCTCAGGCTCAACAGCTTTGGGCCCGGGAACTGATTGGTAAGCTGGCGTTAACCGGTGTCGAGACCGTACTGGATCTCGGTTGTGGTGATGGCAAGGTCACGGCGGAGCTAGCAACGTGCGTCAGTCAGGGCTCGGTACTTGGTGTAGACAGTTCAGACGCCATGATTCAACTGGCAAACCAGCGTTATCCCGTCACTCAGTACCCGAATCTGTCCTTCGTGCAAATGGATGCCCGGCAATTGGATTTTATCCAATACTTTGATGTGGTGTTCTCCAATGCCGCCTTGCATTGGGTCAAGGATCACCGCCCGGTTATCGAGGGGATATACCGCAGCCTCAAGCCGGGTGGCAGAATACTTTTACAAATGGGTGGGAAAGGCAATGCCGAAGAAATTCTGTCCGTGCTGGAGCAGGTACAATCCGAGCCAAAGTGGCATCCCTATTTCGAACACTTCGAATTCCCCTACGGCTTTTATGGCACCGACGAATATAACGCCCTGTTGCAGGCCAGCGGCTTCAACATAAAACGCCTGCAGCTGATCCCCAAAGACATGCAACATACCGGACAACAAGGTCTGGAAGGCTGGATACGCACCACCTGGCTGCCCTATACCGCAGCGATTCCGAATGCATTACGTGACGCGTTTATTTCAGCTATCGCCAGTCGTTACCTCGAACGCGTACCGCTGGATGTTGATGGTATTGCCCATGTTGCAATGGTCAGAATTGAAGTCGAGGCCTCCCGACCGGTTTAATTTTTTTATCGCGGACAGGCTATACCTTTGTGAAAAACACCCCGGACATCCACGGTGTATTAGCCGGCAAGGGCGGAGCAGTGTGTGATCTGTTTTAACCTGAGTCAGACGAGAACTTTGTGAATAGTATGAAAAAGGCAATCATCATCGGCGCAAGCTCGGGTATCGGCCGGGAACTGGCCAAACTGCTCGATGCACAGGGATATGAAGTCGGCATTGCGGCACGACGGCTTAATCTGCTGACTGAACTACAGTCACAACTACACAATACCTCCTACCTGCAACAAATAGACATCGCCAGTCCCGATGAGGCCCAACAGCAACTCCACGTATTGCTGGACAAAATGCAAACGGTGGATCTCATTGTGATCACTGCCGGTAGCGGGCGACTGAATCCAGACCTGGACTGGGCAATCGAACACGAGACCATCCAGACCAATATCCTGGGGATCAGTGCAGTACTGAATACCATCTATCACTATTTCCAGCAGCGCGGCCAAGGCCACCTGGTCGCCATCTCCTCCATCGGCGCACTGCGCGGCGATGTCGGCAATCCGGCGTACAATGCCTCCAAGGCCTATGTTTCAAATTATTTGCAGGGCCTTCGAAAAAAAGTAGCGCAGACAAAACTGCCGATTACGATCACGGACATCAAACCCGGCTTTGTCGATACCGCCATGGCGCAGGGCGAAGGGCTGTTCTGGGTGGCCTCGGCAGGCAAGGCTGCCAGACAAATTTACACGGCGATTACAAACAAACGCTCCCATGCCTATATTACCCGCCGTTGGCGTCTGCTTGCCTGGGTACTAAAACTGTTACCGGATGGACTCTATCACCGGCTTTAAACCTCGTTGAGCATTTGTATAAACATAAAAAAACAGGACACAGCACAATGAATTTCATCAAAAGAATGTTCACCCTGTCTTTCGTCGCCGTCGGCGTTTTCGTCCTGTTACGTCTCTTCATCAGGCACACCGCGCCTCCCTTCAGTGAAGGCTGGCTGGCACAGATCGTTTTCGGGCTACTGTTCATTATCGTTGGCAGTTTTGCTTTCTACAGCACGAATAAAATGCTGCGAACTGCCGAAAAGAGCAAGGCGGCGTTAAAGACGTATCCGCAACAACCCTGGCTGGCCCGCAACGACTGGCGTCAGGGTTATGCCGAATCCGAATCCGCCATGCTGTCTTATATGTACCTGGTGATGGGACTGGCATTTTCGCTGATCATTCTGCCGTTTAGCGGGAAATTAATTACGGCCCTGCAACAGGGACATTGGCAGGTATCTTTTATGCTGATGTTCCCGCTGGCCGGTACCGGCTTTCTCATCGCCTTTGTCCGGGAAATGATGCGCTTCAGGCGCTATGGTCAGAGCCGGTTTGAATTTACCCCGCCGATTTCTCTCGGTAGTCACCTGACGGGTAAGATCACCATGAAAGGCATGGCCCTGCTCAATCAGCCAGCCACCGTTGTGGTTAGCTGTCGCAAAGTTGTCCAGCCTCCCGGGGCCGGTACCCAGAGCAGTACGGTCTCCAACAACACTTACAAGATTTTATGGAAGGGAAGCTGTACCAGCACCGGCAGACCGGATGATCGCGGTGTGGCCTTGCCCGTGGATATTCCCCTGCCCTATGACGCGGAAGCGTCAACCGATAATACGCGTATATCGTTTATTGAGTGGGTATTGAACGTCACCAGCCATGTGGCGGGTGCCGATTTTAGCGGCGTGTACAGCATCCCCGTGTACCAGACCGGGAAAGGCAATCCAGCCCTCACCATGGCAAGCCTGCATACCGAGGAAATGAAATCCTATGAAACGGTTAACCCGAATCAGTTCAAGAGCTTTACCACGCAGCAAACCGCGGCAGGCCTGCAGGTGATTACCCGGCGCGGCCTGGCCTGGCTGAACAGTGTCATCGGCATCATCGTGAGTCCGTTGCTGTTTGCCTTTTTTACTTTTCTGATTGGCAAGTTCATCCAGTCGACAGACGGCAATGTCATCACCGGTGCTTTCCTCTTTGCCATCTTTGATAGCCTGCCCATTGTGGCATTTATCGGCTCTATTTTTGGCCTGTTCAGCAAGACCACCCTGACCTTCGGTCCACAAAGCCTGTCGGTCAGGAAATTCGGTCTCATCCCCAGTTCGAAAAGCTACCCCTATCGCGCCATCAACAGTGTCGATGTAGATGCCATGGGCAGTTCACCAAGTGCTTCTTTGTACTATTTAAAGCTAAACCTTGATATCGCGGGCAAGTCTAAACATAAACGAGTGCTTTTTTGCAGACAGGAAGAGGAAACCAAATGGCTGGTGGCACAATTGGAAACTCATTTACCCAATACCAGGTCGCGAAAATAAAAACGACAACTGCGCAAGATCCGGGTCGCCTGTGTACCGCAAAACATCCATACTTAATTAGGGATTTAATACACAAGGCCAAAGATGAACATGTCCGACTACGACCGTATCGCCAGGGCCATCGATTACATCAACCAGCGTGTTGATGAACAACCGATGCTGGAGGAGATTGCGGCCCACGTGCACCTGAGTCCCTTTCACTTCCAGCGCGTTTTTAGCCGCTGGGCGGGTGTTTCACCCAAGCGCTTTTTGCAAGTACTGACCCTGGAACGGAGTAAACCCTTACTCGACACAGACGGTTCGCTCGACCATGTGGCAGATCGTATCGGCCTGAGTGGCAGTTCCCGCCTTTACGATCACTTCGTCCAGATCGAGGCCGCCACGCCGGGCGAGTACAAACTCCAGGGCAAGGGTATGGCAATCGAATACGGTGAACATCCAACGCCGTTCGGCAATCTGTTTATCGCAGTGAGTCCACGCGGTGTTTGCCGCGCCGCCTTTCTGGATTACTCGAACATCAAGCAGGAATTACTCGCACTACAGCAATCCTGGCCGCTGGCCGAAATCGCCCACGCTACCGACTCAACCCGTGCTGTGGTCGAGACCATGTTTGGTAAAAATAATACCTTACACGGACCGGTGTCCCTGTACGTGAAAGGCACGAATTTTCAGATCGCGGTCTGGCGGGCACTGTTACAGATACCCGCCGGGACGGTAATAAACTACCGTCAACTGGCAATGGCGCTCAACCGACCCCGGTCAGCGCGCGCCGTGGGGAATGCCATCGCCGCCAATCCCATCGCATTCCTCATCCCTTGTCATCGGGTTATCCGGCAAACCGGCGCCATCGGCAAATACCACTGGGGTGCTACCCGCAAACAGGCGATCCAGGTCTGGGAAAAGGCTCGTTCAACACCCTGACGTATCTTTTTTACCTACCCGGGAAACATTTGGCGTATAGCGTGTCGAATGGTGTACACGATGATCTTGCAATCATGCCAGGATGCTAGCAAGCTGGGCAAAATCAACAACGCACACAAAGCCGGGAATCATGAAAACCATTTTACTGACCCTCGTCACTGTCTTCATCCTCGCTGTAGTGGGTGGCATCATCTTTATCTACACTGGTGCCTATAACGTTGCCGCCACCAGCCAGGATAACGGTATCCTGCATTGGGTCCTGGAAACCACCCGTGAAGAATCCATCGATCGCCGTGCCGAAGATGTTATCCCGCCACCCGAGAGCACCCTGAGTAATCCGCAAACCCTGCGTATCGGGTTCGACCACTATAACGAGATGTGTGTTGTCTGCCACGGCGCTCCCGGCGTCGAACCCGGCGAGGCGCGCGAAGGACTGAACCCGAAACCGCCGTTACTGGCAAAAGCAGCCAAAAACATACCGACCCGGGAACTGTTCTGGGTGATTAAACACGGGATCAAAATGACCGGCATGCCGGCCTGGGGTCCGACCCACTCCGATGACAAAATCTGGGCCATGGTGGCCTTCGTAAAAACCCTGCCCACCCTCACACCCGCGCAATACAAGGCAATGCAGCAACAAGCTGCAGGCATGGATCATCACGACGACGACCACGTGCATTCACACTGACAAATGCTCATCAAAGTCGGATTCGGCATGCTGCCTGTCCGTTACCTCAAGCAAACTCCACAAAGCGTAAAGTTGCCAAAAGAACATAAACGGGTTGTTGTCCTGACCACCCTGCGCATTACTGAGATAGATCATTTTCACCAATAGATTCTGTGCTAATATTAACCTTACTTGGTATATGTTTTTAGCTGTGCTTCAAACTGCTCCCCAAGGCCAACCATGATCAAAACTCGCAGCCCAGGAAAATCACGCCGCACATTTATCCTGCATTTCCTCGTCATTTTTGCCGTCATTGCAGTCGTCATTTCTGCCACCCTGGGCCTGTATGCATATCAGCGTTTCCAGTTGCAGCAGGAAGTGCTGGAGCATACCGAATCCCTACGACTTGACCTGGCCAGCAAGGTCGTTGCCCGTAATTTGCAACAACCAATTATCGATCTTCATTTACTTGCCGAGTCGCAGGATATGCAGGATTTTCTGCTGGATTCGAACCCAGGTAATACCGCCCGCTTGCGACACGACTTTATCAACTTGTCAAAGCAATCAGGGATTTATGATCAAATCCGTTTTATCGACCGCCAGGGTCAGGAACAAATTCGTATCAACTATAATAACGGTCAGCCAACGGCAATCGCGACTAAACAACTGCAAAACAAATCTAACCGTTACTATTTTCAAGACACGCTGCGCCTCTCCCCCGGCCAGGTTTATATCTCGCCACTCGACCTGAATATCGAGAAAGGCGCCATCGAGTTGCCATACAAGCCCATGATTCGTTTTGCGACACCACTGCCCCATCCACAGGATGGCAAGACTGCAGGAATCCTGATTTTAAATTATATGGCCGGTCGTCTGCTCTCACGCTTTGAGGAATCCATGACGGAAAGCTGGGGTAGCCCGATGGTGTTGAACCGGAATGGATACTGGTTATACAGCCCACGGCACGAGGATGAATGGGGTTTCATGCTGGACAAAAAAATTAACTTTGCCACCCGTTACCCGCTCGCCTGGGCAGCTATTTTGAAATCGGACACTGGCAGCGTCAGGACTCCTGAAGGACTGTTTACCTATACCACCATACGTCCCAATGTGATTGCCGGGCTACCTGCAACGGGTGTACACGCAGATGCACTGATCTGGCGGCTGCTAAGCCGGGTCAACCCTGACAAACTGACCTTCTCCTTGTGGCGAACCATGCGCGAACATATCGAGGTGACGAGTTGGTTTTTCCTGGCAACGCTGTTATTGAGTTATCTCCTGACCCGGTTGCGTACGACCAATATAGAGAAAACTGATGCACTCGCTGCCAGTCAGGAACGCTATCAAAACCTGTTTGAAAATATGGAAGAAGGTTATGCCTTGCTGGAAGCGGTATTCGATGCTGATGGCAAGGTTCGTGACTTTCGCTATCTCGCGGTCAATCCCGCGTTTGAACGGATTCTCGGGCTCAAGCGGGACGAAGTTGTCGGTAAAACGATTATGTCACTAATACCTGATATCGAGGATTATTGGATCGAGGCGTATGTTCACGTTGCCACCACGTGTGAGGCAGCTCACCTGGAGCAATATAATGCGAGATTTGACCGATACTTTGAAATCACGGCAGCCTGTCCCGACTACGGCATGGTTGCCGTATTATTTGCCGATGTGACTGTGCGTAAACGTGCCGAGGAACAACAACGTCAGGCCACCACTGCCTTTAACAATACCATGGAAGCCATCATGATCACCGATGCCGAACAAAAGATCATGGTGGTCAATCAGGCCTATACCAGGGTTACCGGTTATGAGTCAGAGGAAGTCATTGGCCTGACACCGAACCTGCATCGATCCGGCCGCCACAATGGGGAATTCTACCAGCAACTCTGGCACACCCTGGAACAAAGCGGACACTGGCAGGGTGAGGTATGGAATCGACGCAAAAATGGTGAAATATATCCGGCCTGGGAAAATATCAGTGTGGTGAAGGATGAACAGGGTCGTATTTGCAACTACGTCTCGGTGTTTTCTGACATCAGTACGATTAAACAAACCGAGGCCCGCCTGAGTGAACTGGCCCATCACGATTCACTCACCGGCCTGAGCAACCGTCTTGCCTTTAATCTCAACCTGGAGAAAGCCCTGGAGCGCGTCAAGCGACACCAGCACAAGCTGGCGCTGTTGTACCTGGATCTTGATCGCTTTAAATTGATCAATGACACCCTGGGGCATGCTGCCGGTGATAAGCTGCTGCAAATTATCTCGCAACGATTACTGAATAGTGTACGTGCCGAAGACGTGGTGGCCAGACTGGGTGGCGATGAATTTACCGTTATTATGGAAGACGTTGCGCACAGTGAGGATGCCGCAACCCTGGCACAGAAGATTATTGCTACCGTGACTGAACCAATGGAACTGGACGATCAGGAAATCGTGATATCCACCAGCATCGGTCTGAGTATTTACCCCGATGATGCCAGCACCGCAACAGACCTGGCCAGAGCCGCCGATACCGCCATGTACCGGGCCAAGGCCAAAGGCCGACATACTTTCGAATTCTATACCAGCGATCTGACTGACTATGCCATGCAGCGGCTGACAACGGAGAACAGTCTGCGCCAGGCCCTGGTTCGCGATGAGTTAATGCTTTACTACCAGCCACAAATAGAAGTGGCGACCGGTAGACTCTGTGGTGTGGAAGCGTTACTGCGCTGGCAACATCCCGAACATGGCCTGTTATTGCCGGACAAATTCATCCATATTGCCGAAGAGAGCCAGCTCATCGATTTGATCGGTGAATGGGTATTGCACAAGGCCTGTGCCCAGGCACGTATCTGGCGGGATGCCGGTTTACCGGTGATGCGTATTGCGATTAATCTCTCACCACGCCAGATTAAGTTCGATAATACAGCCAATGCAATGGAAGAAGCTTTTAAGGAACACAACTTAAAACCTTCTGATGTCCTGTTTGAACTGGAAATCACCGAAAACGTGCTGCAATCTAAAGAACAAATCAGCGGACCACTGCGGCAATTGCGACAGCTTGGTGCCAGCATTGCCATTGATGATTTTGGCACAGGTTATTCCTCGCTGAGTCATCTCAAGCAACTGCCGATCGATACACTCAAGATCGACCAGGCGTTCCTGCGCAATATTCCCGAGGACACCAACAACACGGCTATCACCGCCGCGATCATCTCCATGGGCCATAGTCTGGGTATGCGGGTGGTGGCCGAAGGCATTGAGACCCTGTCACAACTGCAGTTTCTCAAGCAACACGCCTGCGATGAGGCACAGGGT
The DNA here is from genome assembly GCA_040235555.1 of Thiohalomonadales bacterium. GTDB lineage: Bacteria > Pseudomonadota > Gammaproteobacteria > UBA6429 > Thiohalophilaceae > RI-92. Next base: position 11,008 of record JBECKZ010000193.1, read on the forward strand.
TTTCTCTTTAGCGAAGCGCTGCCGCCGGAGCACCTCGGCAAAATTTTCAGCCTGGGCAAAGTACCGAACAAATCTATTGAGTTCCTGGAGATCGAAAAATTGCATTAACTATGTCTGGCTTCTGTTAAGCGGCCGGAGCTTATCGACGCCGGAATCCTTGTCATAGCATGCTGACGTAGTTAAAGCTGTCTATACTTGACTGACGGGAAATACCAGCTTGGCGACTCCAGGGAAGCAGGCGAGGTGGGTCATGGTTTGCCGAGCCCTTATCTTATTATCGTCGTGTTATCGCAACGCGGACATGGCAAGTTCTGTGGCAGGCCAGGTTGCGTCGATTAGCGTGGCAAACGACAATTATGCCATCTTGTATAGCCTGAACAATCCGATCAAGGATCCACCGCGCTGTAATGAATCCCACCGCTTTTCCATCCATTTGAAAAAATCCGGCGGCATCGCCAGTTACATGACCCTGCTTGAAGCCAGGCAGCAAGGCTACACCGTGACGGTTGTGGGACTGAATCATTGCTCTAATGAGTGGAAATCAGAAGACGTGACAACACTCACGATTAATTAATTTCCGCGATGAAAGCCCGGGAATAAGCACAGGCTAAATACCGATTATTCGACTGATTTGAGCGGCATCCTGATCCGGATCAACGCAAGTCCGTTCACATCACCATATATATAGAGTATTAAAATTACCAGGTTTACGTGCCAGGAGTTTTCAGTGACCACGCCACACATGCTCACCATAGATGGTAACCAGGCAGCTGCCACGATCGCCCATCTGACGAATGAGGTCATTGCCATCTATCCCATTACCCCGGCCTCACCCATGGGCGAATGGGCGGACGAGTGGTCATCACGTAGCCAGCCCAATTTGTGGGGCAGCGTACCGCAAGTGATCGAAATGCAAAGCGAAGCCGGTGCCGCCGGTGCCATCCATGGTGCGTTGCAGGCCGGTGCACTGACTACCACCTTTACTGCCTCGCAGGGTTTGTTATTGATGATCCCCAATATGTTCAAGATTGCCGGTGAACTGACACCCACAGTCTTTCACATTGCTTCGCGATCGATCGCCTGCCAGGCCCTGTCAATCTTTGGTGATCATAGCGATGTGATGGCGACACGTGCTACCGGATTTGCCATGCTTGCCTCCAATTGTCCACAGGAAGTGATGGACCTTGCTCTGATCGCACAGGCCGCTACCCTGGAGGCACGTGTACCGATCCTGCATTTCTTCGACGGTTTTCGCACCTCTCATGAAGTCGCCAAGATCATGGCTGTCGAAGCCGATACCGTGCGTGCCATGCTGGACATGGAGGCCATTAGTGCACATCGCCAGCGTGGTCTGTCACCGGATCATCCAGTGCTGCGTGGCAGTTCGCAAAATCCCGACATCTATTTTCAGGCACGCGAGACTGTGAATCCCTATTACGCACGGATGCCGGCAATCGTGCAACAGGTCATGGATCGGTTTTCCAGTTTCACAGGTCGCGCATACCACCTGTTCGATTATCTCGGCGATCCTCAGGCCGAGCGCGTGTTGATATTGATGGGTTCCGGTGCCGAAGCCGCACAGGAAACCGTAGAGTACCTGCAGGCACAAGGTGAGAAGGTGGGACTGATCAAGGTACGCCTGTATCGGCCATTTGCACCTGAGGCCCTGTTAGCCACGTTACCGACGACAACCCAAAAGATCGCGGTGCTGGATCGGACCAAGGAGCCGGGTGCAGACGGTGAACCGCTGTATAAAGATGTGCTTGGCGCAATTGCGCAGCAGTATTGCAGGGGTGAATGCCAGTTCGGCCGAATGCCGATCGTGGTGGGTGGACGCTATGGGCTGTCGTCGAAAGAGTTCACGCCCGGCATGATCAAGGCCGTGTTTGAAGAACTAAACACAGCGCAGCCAAAAAATCATTTCACCATCGGCATCCACGACGATGTCAGTCACACCTCACTGGATTGGAATGTGGATTTTCGCACTGACGCCCAGGCTGATACCTTTCAGGCCATGTTTTATGGTCTGGGTAGCGACGGTACGGTCAGTGCCAATAAAAACAGTATCAAGATTATCGGCGAGAGCACCGACCTGCATGCCCAGGGCTACTTTGTGTATGACTCGAAGAAATCCGGCGCCGTCACTGTCTCACACCTGCGCTTCGGTCCCAGGCCAATTCACGCCAGTTATCTAATCGGCGACAACGACGCCAGCTTTGTCGCCTGTCACCAACCGATCTTTCTTGAACGTTATGACATGCTCGACAAGGCAAAACCCGGTGCGGTGTTCCTGCTCAACTCAGCTGCTGCGCCTGACCAGGTCTGGAATACCCTGCCACAAAAAATGCAGCAACAGATCCTCGACAAGCAGATCAAGCTCTACGCCATTGATGCCTATGCCGTCGCAAATCAAACCGGGATGGGCAAACGCATCAATACCGTCATGCAGACCTGTTTCTTCGCCATCTCCGGGATCCTGCCGCGCGACGAGGCGATCGCCGCAATCAAACACGCAGTGGAAAAGACCTATGGCAGGAAAGGTCGGCGTATCGTCGAACAGAATTTCAAGGCCATCGATCACACCCTGAATTGCCTGCACGAAATTGCCATACCCGGTAAGACGAGTAGCGACTGGAATATTCATTTACCCTTTGGCGAGGAGGCACCGGCGTTCGTGCGCAAAGTCACCGGTGAGATCATCGCTGGTCGCGGCGATCAGGTACCGGTGAGCCTGTTGCCCGCCGATGGGACCTTTCCCCTGGGCACGGCCGCCTATGAAAAACGCAATCTGGCCCTGGAGATCCCGGTGTGGGAACCCGAGTTATGTACCCAGTGCGGCAAGTGTCCGCTGGTGTGCCCGCACGCTGCCATCCGCAGCAAGATCGTCACCGAATCCGAATTGAATAATGCCCCGGCGAGTTTCAAGCACGTGCCGATGCTGGGTAAGGATTTTCCGGCTGGTCTGCACATCATGTATCAGGTGACGCCGGAAGATTGCACCGGCTGCGGTCTGTGTGCGGACATCTGCCCCATCCATGATAAATCCAATGCCAGCCGCAAGGCCCTCAATATGGCGCCGCAACCGCCATTGCGCCAACAGGAACGCATCAACTGGGACTACTTCGTTAGATTGCCCGAATACGATCGCACACAGTTGAAAACCAGCACGATTAAGGGTTCCATGGTCATGCAACCGTTGTTTGAATTTTCCGGTGCCTGTGTGGGTTGTGGCGAGACACCTTACATTCGTTTAGCAACGCAGTTATTCGGTGATCGCATGGTGATTGCTAATGCCACGGGTTGTTCTTCGATTTATGGTGGTAACCTGCCGACCACACCTTATACGACTAATCCCGAAGGCCGCGGACCGGCCTGGAACAATTCCCTGTTTGAAGACAATGCCGAGTTTGGTCTGGGCATGCGAGTGGCCATCGATAAGCATCGTGAGCAGGCACGGGAATTATTGACTGCCTTACGCGATCAACTTAATGGCGTACTGGTCGATGCAATCCTTAATGCTGACGAAAGCACGGAGACCGGCATTCACGAACAACGTCAGCGCGTGCAACAATTACGCATGCAACTGGACAAACTTGCCACGCCGGAAGCAACACGTCTGAGTGAACTGGCGGATAAGCTCGTGCGCAAGAGTGTCTGGATCATCGGAGGTGATGGCTGGGCCTACGATATTGGTTACGGCGGCCTTGATCATGTGCTCGCCTCTGGTCGCAATGTCAATATCCTGGTGTTGGACACCGAGGTGTATTCCAACACCGGCGGTCAGACATCCAAGGCGACACCGCGTGGCGCCGTGGCCAAATTCTCCGCCGGCGGCAAACCCACGGCCAAAAAAGATCTGGCACTACTCGCCATGGATTATGCCAATGTCTATGTCGCTCACGTCGCCTATGGTGCCAAGGACGTGCAGACCCTGCATGCCTTCCTCGAGGCCGAGGCCCATCCAGGTCCCTCGCTGATCATTGCCTACTCACCGTGTATTGCCCACGGTGTCGACCTTTCCAACAATCACCGCCAACAGGATCTGGCGGTGCGCAGTGGCCACTGGCCCCTGTTCCGGTTTGATCCGGATCGCATTACGAAGGGTAAGAATCCCTTGCATCTGGATTCGCCAGAGCCGAGTATCCCCTATCGCGACTTTGTGCAGAGTGAGACCCGCTTTAGTATGTTGTGGCATACACACCCCGAGGATGCCGAGGCCTTTTTGCAACAGGCACAACAGGATGTCAACCGCCGTTATCACTATTACAAACAATTGTCCGAGCTGGACTGGAACGACAGTGTCAGCGTTGCCGCCACCAAAGCCAAACTGGCCAGTCACACGACGGAGTCATAATTCATGGTAGATCTCTCAAGCGAATACCTGGGACTCAAACTCAAAAATCCGTTAGTCCCCTCCTCTTCGCCATTGACCGGCGTACTGGACAGTGCGCGGCAACTGGAAGACGCGGGTGCGGCTGCAATCGTGATGCCTTCGCTGTTTGAAGAAAAGATTGAATACGAGTTTGCGCACATGGAGCGCTTCTTACATCTACAGGCCATTGGCCATGGCGAAGCCGAGACCTTTCACCCGGTACCCGAAAACTACGTAACCTATCAGGATGAATACCTCGAACACCTGCATAAAATGAAATCGTCATTGGCAATCCCGATCATCGCCAGCCTCAACGGCACGAGCCCTGATGGCTGGATCAACTACGGCAAAGAACTGCAGGAAGCTGGTGCTGATGCCCTGGAACTGAATGTGTATTACCTGGCTGCTAATCTGGAAGAAGACTCACAGTCGGTAGAACAACGCTATGTCGAAGTCCTGCATGCCCTGAAAGAATATGTCACGATCCCGATCACCATGAAATTGTCCGCGCACTTCAGTGCCCTGGTCAGTATGGTCAAGCAACTGGAACTGGCCGGAGCCAGTGGCGTTGCCTTGTTTAACCGCTTCTATCAGCCGGATATCAATATTGAAACCCTCCAGGTCGAACCCAAACTGGAGCTCTCGACCTCGGCAGAATCGCTGTTGCGGATTCGCTGGACTGCCATCCTCTATGGCCAGACCCGCTGTAACATTGCTGTTACCGGTGGCCTGCATAGTTACGAAGATGTGTTAAAGGCCCTGTTCGCCGGTGCGGATGTTACCCATCTGTGCAGCGCCCTGTTGCAACACGGCCCCCAACACCTGAGCCTGCTGTTACAGCAAATCAGTGAGTGGCTGGAGCGCAATGAATACAGTTCGGTCAAACAACTGAAGGGCAGTATCAGTCAGCAACACGCGATTGACCCGGCCGCATTTGAGCGTGCCAATTACATCAGTGTCCTCGACAGCTATTCCCATCCCAGGGGTGTTTTGCGTTAATAGTTCTTTATTTAGTTCCAGTTCCAAAGGCTAAACTGCAGTGTTACAGGCGATGCACCTGCGGTCCCACCCATGAAACCTTTACACATTGCACTGCAGTACTCGTGCATGGTTAAATTCATTTTTTGGAATCGGGAAGTATTAAATCATGTGGGACGAACGTTATAGCGATGATGAATATGTGTATGGCACGGCGCCAAACACCTTCCTGGCCAGCATGGTCGATCATATTCCCTGTAATCATAACCATGGCTCCCGTGGCAAGGTCCTTAGCCTGGCCGAGGGCGAAGGCCGTAATGCAGTCTTCCTGGCAGAACACGGTTGTTTTGTCACTGCAGTCGACGCGTCGCGTGTCGGTTTAACCAAGGCGGAAAAACTGGCCAAGGCCCGCGGGGTTGTAATTAAAATTATTCACAGTGATCTCGCGCACCTGGATATCGAACCGGAATCCTGGGATGCCATCATTTCCATCTTTTGCCATGTGCCCTCGCAACTGCGTAAGGAACTGCACTGCAAGGTGGTTGCCGGTCTGCGACCGGGTGGCGTCTTGATCCTGGAAGCCTATACTCCATCGCAACTGGCATTGAAAACCGGTGGTCCACAGGATGTGGACATGACCATGTCACTTGCACAGCTGGAAAAGGAACTGGCCGGCCTGGTATTCGAGCATGCAAAGGAAATGGAGCGTGAGGTTGTCGAAGGCAAGTTTCATACGGGTAAGGGTGCAGTAGTACAGATTGTTGCGCGTAAACCCTGACAGTTTGTTAAAAACATCTGTCAAGTCTACCCAATGAGGAAAACGATATGTATACCGGTGGTTGTTTGTGTGGCGCAGTGCGGTTTGAAATCGACGGCGGTATCCGCAACATCGTGTATTGCCACTGTTCACAATGCCGCAAGGCACAAGGCAGTGCCTTCGCCAGCAACGGCATTGTTGACAGCGACCGCTTCCGCATCATGACCGGCGAAGACAAACTGACGGCCTATGAATCCACACCGGGTCAGTTCAAATATTTCTGTAAGATCTGTGGCTCACCGATCCTGAGTAAACGACCCGCTGTACCCGAGCAGGTACGGGTACGCCTGGGTACCATCGAATCCGATATCGCTGAACGGCCCCAGGCCCACATCTTTGTCACCTCCAAGGCCAACTGGGAAACGATTTGTGGTGATCTGCCCCAATACGAGGATTACGAACCTGGCCGCTGATCACCGCGCCTTGTCTTGTATAACGCCGCTACCCGAGACTGGCACAATTGAGTAAAATTAAGAACCCGGACTAGGTCTGTCCTGGCGATCGGATTCGGATCATCAAATACAAACGCCAACTGTAATTATCAATCTGTTCTATGTCAGTCGATCAAGTTGTGCCGGTCAGTGCCCTGCAAACACAACAGTTGCAGCAGTTACTTTCTACTTATGAGTTGCAACTGGAATTCATTGGCGAAGGCGAGGCTATCCCCGGCAGCTTCTGGGGCGAGAGTGAAGCCGGCTTGATCGAGAATCGCCTGATCGTCCGCCCGGATACCCCGGCCCACTCCCTGTTACATGAGGCCTGCCATTACATCTGCATGAGTCATGATCGGCGAGAAGGACTACACACTAACGCTGGCGGTGACTACGATGAAGAAAATGCCGTGTGTTACCTGCAGATTTTACTCGCCGGACAACTTCCGCCGCTAACCCCTGAGCGAATCATGGCCGACATGGATGCATGGGGTTACAGTTTTCGCCTGGGCTCGGCCCGTGCCTGGTT
>JBECKZ010000271.1:0-5278 GCA_040235555.1 Thiohalomonadales bacterium
GCATACATCGGCGATACCCTCCGCCACGACGATACGCTTGGCTGGCTGAGTCACGATAAACTTGGCATCCTTATCCACGACTGCCAGTCATTGCAGGCAAAAAAAATCGCGGACCAGCTACGCGATACAGCAGTGAATTTCCGTAGCCGATCTGAGCAAACCGAACTACAGGCCGGTGTGACCATTACCCTGACCATGATCTCGGCGGATACCTTATCGGTATCCAGCATCATCAAAACCACCGATCGGGTTGATTACGAGACTGCCACAACCACCGTCTCGACGCTGACCTGATCATTAATGAGGCATGCACGATGACTGGCCGCTTCACACAGATCAAATCCATCTTACTGTTCGGCCTGAGCTTTGTGCTGGCGCTGGGTATGCTCGGGTATACCGCGCAACAGGCGTTGAACATTAACTGGCTGGGCATGACCTTCAAACCCAACGCCAAAGGTTATGGCATTGAGGTGACAGCGATCAGGGACCCGCGTCTGCAGGGAAAGATTGCGCCAGGTGATATCATCGTGGCCCTGAAACATCCGCAGCAAGGGCTCGTGGCACTGGATGCCGATACCATCCGGCCACGTCCCAGTATTTATTTGCGTGGTTCAATTAATCGATACAACGCTTTTCTGGAAAATGAGACACGGCTTTATCAGTTGCTCAAGCATGCAGACATCACTGCCATTCTAATCAATGGCAAAAATATTACTATTCACAGCTACCCGCGTCCGGTCGCCGCAATCCCACTTAACTTCTGGCTACAACTGGCCATCGCGCTGGGAGCCTTGCTTCTGGGTTACAAGGTACTGTTCAGCCAGACAAATGAAACCAGTGTCATCCATTATTTATTTGCGGTGTTTGGATTTTACCTGATGGCATGCTGCTGGGCACTCATGATGAATCGGCCGCTGGCCCTGAACGGGTCGCAATTTCATTTCCTCGATGTCGGCTCGCACCTGGGCATCGGCATGATGATTAGTGGATTGCTTTCGCTCATCTGGTCGTATCCGCGCAAGCTTTACCCAATGTGGATGCCGATAGTGATTTACGGTATTTACTTTCTATTCTGGCTGATTGATGCGTTGCACCTCATTCACAGTCTTGCCTTTGCCTTTTATTCCCCGATGTTCTTCGCTTTTGCCTTTGCCACGGTGATCGGAGTAATGCAATGGCGCAGTACAGAAAAACTGCCTGCAGATCGCACGGTACTCAAATGGATGTTCTTTTTTATTTATACCGCCTGCAGCTTTATTTTGTTTTTTGTCTTTATCCCGCGCACCCTGGGTTCTTTTAGCCTGGTCTCGCCCAACCTGGAATTTGCCCTGTTACTCTTTATATATATTGGACTGGCACTGGCGATTACCCGTTATCGCATGGTCAACCTCGAACTATGGTGGTCAGTGATGTGGGGCGCATACTTCGCCCTGACCGTATCTGCTCTGGTGTATTTCATTCTGTTTACCACCCTGCATCTTCACCCAGGCTGGACATTGGGCCTTGCCCTGTTGATCGGTCTGGTCACGTTCCACCCCTTCCGGCAATGGGTACGCACTCGCATCCGTACTGCACCTCAGCATGAACTGGATACTTATCTACCAACCCTGGTTGAGTTGCTGTTCTCAACCCGCAGTACCATGGCGCTTAGCCTGCAATGGGAGACGATCCTCATGCGTATCTTCAATCCGATTACACTGACCTCACGCAAGGACCCCGTCGAAACAGTGCAGATAGCCAGTGACGGCGTAGTCCTGCGGGTCCCGGACTTCCAGCCGGAGTACGCCATCGAACTTGCCTACAGTAACCAGGGCAAACGTCTGTTCGTGCCTGATGATGTGCGCATGGCACAGACCATGTATGAATTAACGCGCAAGGCCATCAGTCTGAATGAGGCCAAGGTCAAAGGCGCGCAGGAGGAGCGCGAACGTATCGTGCGCGACCTGCACGATGATGTTGGCGCCAAACTGATCACAATTATTCATCGTGCCGGCACTTCTCAAGTGTCGGAACTGTGCCGCTCGGCATTGCAGGACATACGCGACATCATGTCCTACCTGGGAGGAGGCAGCTATGCATTGCCAGCGATGCTGGCTGACTGGCGCAACGAAGCGGAGTCACGTACGGAGGCTGCCCGGATTGCTCTGATTTGGGAACAGGGTGAGTTGATCCCGGAACTGCATATTGATTCGCGAACACGCATGAACCTGACGCGGGTCTTTCGCGAAACAATCACCAATGCGATCAAGCACGGCGAACCTGAACAGATAGAGATCAGGTTGCACTACCAGGAAGGGAGGCTCTACCTGAGTATCACCGACGACGGCAAGGCATCGGATATCACGCAGTTCGTCAAAGGCCGTGGCCTGCATAACATGCGTGACCGCATCCAGGAAGTCGGTGGCAATATTAGCTGGCTGCAAAACCAACCCAGTGGCGTGAGTGTTCAGGTCATTATCCAATTGCCTAATGAGGATTAAATCATGCAAACCGCATTTATACTCGAAGATATCAAGGAAATCCGGCAATGGCTGGTAGATGTGCTGACCTCGACCTTTGATAATATTTCAGTGGCAGAGGCCGGCACTATTGCCCAGGCCAGAGATGAAATCGCACAACAAAAATTTGATCTCGCTATTATCGATTTGAGTCTGCCTGATGGTTCGGGTATCGAGATCCTGCAGGCCATCAGCGCCACCTCGCCCACCACGTTTTGTGTCGTGGCCACGATCTACGACGACGACGAACACCTGTTTCCTGCACTGCAGGCAGGTGCCCGGGGTTATCTACTCAAGGAACAAAGCAAGGAACAGATTGCCAGTCTGCTCAAAGGCATTATTCATGATGCCCCACCATTGTCACCCTCAATATCCCGCCGCCTGTTGCAACACTTTAATAGACCGATGCCCAGTGAAGAGGAAAACCTGACAGCACGGGAAAAGGACGTGCTAATTCTCATCTCCAAAGGTATCAAGCTGGATGACGTTGCCAACATGCTGGGAATCACGCGCAACACTGCCGCAGGTTATGTTAAAAATATTTACCGTAAACTCAACATTTCTTCGCGCGCTGAAGCGACCCTCACCGCAGCACGCCTTGGCCTGATCAATCCAGCGACTGTCTGAGTCAGGTGCCTGTCGTGACCTGACGCCAGGCGCCTCATCACCGGGGCATGTAGTCAACAATATCTGACCGCAATGATCGCAGGCCACACGGTGCGTTTTTGATAGACTATTCAACTTCGGCTCATTAAAATTGGACAAATGAAGTTTCTGCTCCCCAGATGGTATCTTTAGTAACATGCCGCGCGATTACGCCAAATCCAGCAAAAATGAAAAGAAACCCGGCCAGCTCCCCGGCTGGGCATGGATGCTTGGTGGACTGGCTATTGGTCTGTTCGTGGCGTTTATTGTCTACCTGAATAACAACGTCCACCCTGGCAAGAAAACCAACATCGTACAGGCCTTCAAGGAAACACTGAAGGATGCACGTGATGTGCACAAGGACACAGCCAAGGCGCCACCTCCACCACCAAAGGAACCCGCCAAAACTGCAGTTAAACCCAAACCCAGTTTTGACTTTTACACGATATTGCCCGAACTGGAAGTGGCTGTACCGGAACAGGATATTGCAGCGCAAAGCAAAAAGCCGGCATCACAGCAGGATAGCAATGCTGATTACATCCTGCAGGCCGGTTCGTTCCGCGATTACAAGCAGGCCGATCAACTCAAGGCCAAACTGGCATTACAGGGAATCGATGCCAACATCCAGTCGGTGCAGGTCAATCAGGACACCTGGCATCGCGTACGCATCGGTCCGATCCATAAGATGGCCACGCTCACCGCGACCCTGAAACGCCTGAAAGAACAGAATATTGCGGTCATCATAGTCAAATCCAAGTCCTGATCGTTCCGCCATGATCCACCGTCGCTTCTGCGGGTACGTTACACTCACAGTATGTTAATTATCCTGATCCTGGTTTTGCTGCTGGCACTGGTTTTCGGACCACAGTGGTGGGCGCAACGTACCTTCAAACGTTATGCCAAACCACGTGACGATATTCCGGGAAATGGCGCTGAACTTGCGCGTCACCTGTTGAGCGCGCTCGACATGGCTCACGTCAAGGTGGAACAAACCGAGGCAAACAACGATCACTATGACCCGCGCGATAAAACAGTACGCTTAAGCCCGAACAATTATAGCGATAAATCGCTCACTGCCATCACGGTGGCCGCCCATGAAGTCGGCCATGCCATCCAGGATCACCGCAATGAAGCCATGCACGCGTTGCGCGGCAAACTGGTGGCAATCGCCAGCCGCGTGCAACAAGTCGGCGCCGGTCTGCTCATGCTGGTACCCGTCATCGCCGTGTTAACGCGTTCGCCCGTTCTGGACCTGCTGTTCTTTCTCGCCGGCATTGCCAGCATGGGTGTGGTCACACTGGTCCATCTCGTCACCTTACCGGTGGAGATGGATGCCAGTTTCAACAAGGCTCTGCCGATTTTATTTGAAGGCAATTATATCGAGAAAAAAGACCGCCCCGCTGCGCGCCGCATCCTCAAGGCCGCGGCCTATACCTATGTCGCAGCATCACTGGCGAGCCTGTTGAATTTATGGCGCTGGATTGCGATCCTGCGGCGCTAAACACAAGTCATCTGCCATGCATGTCTGCAATCGGCCAATAGCGGACTGTCATAGAGTATCCATTCTTAGAAAAAGCGGACGCTCAACGCTTGAAACCAGCCGCGCCGATTTTTGGTGTCGGCTGGGTTGACTTGTTGTGCCCGATTTTACTTCGACCTGGTGCCACGACTTTTTGGCCCTCGACTTGCTCGTTTATATTTGTTTTGATACTCGCGCCTTTGTTTGGTTATTTCATAGAGTACAATCCCAGATGTGGTACCAAGATTCAAACTCTCGATTATCCCGAACATGGGAATTGTAACGCAAAATTCACTGCGCTCTATTGCAAGGTCACTTATACCTCGCGCTTCATTTCCGAACCATATAGCAACTCGCGGGTGTGTATAGTCACCTTCATGAAGTATTACGGTCTTTTTACCCTTTATATGTGGTGATGTAGCAATAGAAATATATCTGTATCTCTCTAAATGGTTTAAACAATCTTCTGTTGAATCAAAGCGTTTCACAAAACTCCATTTAATTGCAGATACGGAAGTTTTCGAAAGTGACTTTCTTTCTCTCATATCCTGCCAGTCATCCGGTAGTTTTTTCTTGGGATCGACGATATATGTTTTTTCTACTCCTAGCGCATTAA
>JBECKZ010000044.1:0-27715 GCA_040235555.1 Thiohalomonadales bacterium
GGGTCGTAACCGGGCAAATAGATACAGTCGCAGTCTTTTATATCTCTATACTTTACACAATCAGTTTAAATTAGTGGCAGTTGCAGTTTATGCCAGCGTTATCTAACGCTTTAGTCAATATTATAATGCTTGCGCACATCCACCCGAATGTCCCAGGTACAGGACATCCCACGCGGGAACGTCACCAGGTCACCCTTGCCCATCTGCACCGGCTCACCGCCATCGGGGGTAACAATGACATCGCCTTCCAGAAAGAAACAGGTTTCGCTGCTGTCGTAGGTCCACGGAAAGGTAGAGGCCTCCCTAGTCCAGATCGGCCAGTTATATACACCGAGGGCATCCAGTCGTTCCGGTGAAGGATTTTTTTCAATCTGGATGTTGTCCATGCTCAATAACTCATTCTTCCAAATACGTGTAACCGTACAGGCCATTCTCCAATTCGTCGAGATATTCCTGATGCTGGGTCGCATCCAGGCCGGCCTCATGCAATTTCTGGCGATAACGATCCAGCAATTCGCTGGCGTCAAAGCGCACATAGCGCAACACCGAATCCACGGTGTCACCGCGCTGTGGCCGTGTCAGGCTGTAGCTGCCATCCGGCATAAGCTCCACGTCTACCGAGTCGGTGTCACCAAACAGGTTGTGCATGTCACCGAGGATCTCCTGATAGGCACCCACCAGGAACATGCCCAGCAGATAGGATTCTTCCGGTTTGAATTCATGTAACGGCAACGAGGTATCAATACCTTCGTTATCCACATAGCGATCGATACGACCATCTGAGTCGCAGGTGATGTCTTCGAGTACGCCGCGCCGGGTCGGCCGTTCATCAAGACGATGCAGTGGCGCGATGGGAAAGATCTGATCAATGGCCCACACATCCGGCAAGGATTGAAACAGGGAGAAATTACAAAAATATTTGTCGGCAAGCTTTTCGTTTAACTCATCGAGCATTTCCCGATGCTGGCGCGCACCGGGGTCCAGCCGCGAGCGAATCAAATGACACAGCGCATAATAGATGCGTTCACTATACGCGCGCTGGGCCAGAGTCAGCACACCGTGCGTATACATTGTCTGCGCCTCGGACAGGCGGTGGTGAATATCGTGATACACCTCGACCAGCGATACCGGTACGTCGGGATCGGTCAAATCCACATAACGTTGCCACAACTCGTGGAGGATCAGCGGTTCATCCTCATCCGGTGCCTGCACATCGTTGTTATCCGGCACCCGACCGGTATCAATGATGTTGGTCACCAGCACCGCGTGATGGGCAGTCAGGGCACGCCCGGATTCGCTGAAGATATCCGGATGTGGCAGACCTTCGGTCTCACAGATCTCCCACAGGGCATGCACCACGTTGTGCGCATATTCCGCCACGGAATAATTCATAGAGCAGAAACTGCGCGAGCGGGTACCCTCGTAGTCAACACCCAGGCCACCACCGACATCGATGCAGTTAATCATGACGCCCAGGCTGTGTAATTCGGCATAATAACGTGCGCACTCGCGCATACCGTTCTGGATATCACGGATATTGGCCAGCTGCGATCCCAGATGGAAATGTAACATCTGCATACTGTCGAGCATGTCGACCGTCCGCAATCGCTCGATACACGCCAGCAGTTGTGAGGCATTGAGGCCGAACTTGGATTTTTCACCGCCGGTATTCTGCCATTTGCCCGCCCCAATGGAGGCCAGGCGTACGCGCATCCCCAGCAGGGGTTTGATAGACAGCTTGTCGCTCTCCTTGATCACCAGCTCCAGCTCAGAAGGTTTTTCGATCACTATATATATACGGTGACCCAGGGCCCGGCCGATGAGAGCAAGACGGATGTATTCCCGATCCTTGTAACCATTGCAGACAATCACCCCGCCATTGCTGTCGGCCAGGGCCATCACTGCCATCAGTTCTGGCTTACTACCGGCCTCCAGCCCTACCCGTCCCTGACCATGTGCCAGAATCTGATCCACCACGCTGCGTTGCTGATTGACCTTGATCGGATACACCGCGGTATAGCGGCCCTGGTATTCATCGGCCTGCATGGCCTTGTCAAAAGCTGTACACAAGGTATCAACACGATCATGCAGGATGTTGGTGAAGCGCAGCAGGATGGGCGGTGTCAGGTTTGTTGCCGCCTCCCGGGTCAAATCATATAGATCGATTTCAGTTTGATTAGCGCTGTGTGGCCGAACGACAAGGTGACCCTTTGTGTTGACATCGAAATAACCGCCGCTCCAGTGCGCCAGGTTGTAGGTACGACGAGCATCTTGTATGGACCAGTCTGTCATCAGGTATCACTTGCCAGGGGGGTTGCAGAGAAGGGACAATATAATGAATTCAGGTATTAACGTATAGCATTTTTAAATTGATTTGGAGTGGTAACAAATGGTACTCGATGACAGCTGGTTCACTGAAGTCTGTAAAGAAGGCGGCTCGGCCTTCTCTCTTAAGATTGTCAAAAAACTGCACGAGGAAACCAGTGCGTTTCAGAAAATCGAAATTTATGAAACCACACATTTCGGTAATTTCATGGTCATCGACGGCTTTACCATGGTCACCTACCTGGAAAATTTCCTCTACCACGAAATGATGAGCCATCCGGCACTGTACACCCACCCCAATCCGTCGAATGTACTCATCATCGGTGGTGGTGACTGCGGCACCCTCAAGGAGGTGTTAAAACACCCGGAAGTCAAGCGTGCGCAACAGGTGGAGATCGATGAGCGGGTCACTCGTCTGTCCGAGATCTATTTCCCGGAGCTGTGCGACTCCAACACTGATCCCCGCGCCGAACTGCACTTTGTCGACGGCATCAAGTGGGTACAGGATGCCGCCCCCGGCAGCTATGATGTCATCATCGTTGACAGTACCGATCCCATTGGCCCGGCCGAGGGCCTGTTCAATGAAGCCTTCTACCGTAATTGTCACAAGGCCCTGGGTGACAATGGTATCCTGGTCCAGCAAAGCGAGTCCCCACTGTTTCACCGCAAACTGATTCACGCTATGCGTCAGGCCATGCGTAACAGCGGTTTCGCAGATGTGCGCACCTATGATTTTCCGCAACCGATCTATCCCTCCGGCTGGTGGAGCGGCACCATGGCCAGTAAGAATGATCAGTTAAATTCGATTAGGGAAAATGACGTAGCCAACAAACCGTTCAAGACAAAATACTACAGCCTAGCCAAACATCGTGCAGCACTGGAAGAGTTGCCGTTATTGAGTGAGTAAGATTCACGAACTGAATTTATATCAATTGCAGTATTCGTCCAGATACTTCTTCCGCTCTGCCAGCTCTTCTGACTGGTGCTCATAACTGGCTGGACGCTCATTGCTGAATTCACTGTAGTGTTTCTGCATCCTGGCTTCCAGCTTGTGAATCTGGCTGCGCTGCTTCAGACACTTCTCTTCCTGCTTGCGTTGCGTGAGTTCTTTTTTGCGGCGGGTTTTATCCCGCTGCTTGCGCGCCTTTTCCATGTCCTTGAGCAACTTTTTGGTTTTTAGCTGATTGATTGCCTGGGCGTCCACTTTCTCGACCGCACCGTCATCAATGGATATTGATCCCTCGGGGGTACCCTGGGGATGGTCCTGGTAATGGACCTGACCTTTCTCGTCCACCCATTTATACACATCCGCGAAGACCGGGGTACTTACCAGTAAAAGGCTCAATAGAAACGACAGGATTTTCATGGTATCTCTTATTTGACTGGTGGTCGTAATCGCTCCAATCTTAATCGCTGACGTTCATCAAATAAACCGCGTGCACCCAACCAACTTGCCAACACTGCCGCAAAACCGGTACCTGACGCAATCATAAACATGATCAGCATCTGATAACTGGCGGCGGTCATTGGGTTATTGCCTGCCAGTACCTGCCCGGTCATCATACCCGGGATACTGACCACACCAGCAGCTGCCATGGCATTGATGATCGGAATCAGGCCGGTCCGGACACTGTCGCGGATCAATTCGCTCATGGCACTACGCCAGTCTTCACCCAGCATCAGGCGCGCCTCGATCACCGCGCGTGAACGCCAGGCAGTCTGAGTCAGGTGATCCAGTGTCAAAGCAACACCGGACATGGTGTTACCCAACATCATCCCCAACAACGGGATCGCATACTGCGGTTGATACCAGGGTGTCGGCACAATAATAAAATTCAGCGCGAACAACATGATCACGAAGGAGGATAAAAACATGGAGGTCGCGCCCAGGCCATAACCCCACCAGCCTCTGAACGGTCGATGCTGACGTGCCATCACCTCACGTCCGGCCACCAACAACATCACCAGCGCAATCAGGGCAATCAGAGCCGGATGTGAACTGGCAAACAGATATTTCAGTACCAGCCCTAATAGTAATAGTTGGATCACAGTGCGTATCGCAGCGATCAAAATTCTGCCACTCACAGCTAACCGCATGTACCAGGTGAGTACCGCCAGTGCCACTACCAGTGCAGCGGCAATAGCCAGTTGTAATGGCCCGAGATGAATGATGGGACTATTCATGACGGCTCCAGTCCACCATCACGCAACACAAAGTGGCGTGACGCCACCCGTTTTATCTGGTCCAGTGCATGACTGACCCAGATCACGGGTGTGTGTTGCTGTTGGATATAGTCTTTCAATATGGCTTCCACCCGCACAGTGCTGTCCGGGTCCAGGCTTGCCGTAGGTTCATCCAGCAATAAACAACGCGGCTGATTACTCAACAGACGCAGCAAAGCAAGACGCTGCTTTTCTCCCGTGGAACAATGTGCCAGCTGCCACTGCCAGGTTGCATCGTTAAAGCCCAGGGCGTTTAACATGGCGGTATCTCGCTGCACGAAATGTTCTTGCACATGGTCGTGCCACCATTGATTTTCCGCGGGTAACAGGCCGACCTGTCTACGCCAGAGTGGCGCCGACATACTGCTCGCGGCCTGAGAATCCAGCATGAGAATGCCCGTGTGTGGAATGATATCGGCGATAGCACGCAGCAACAGGGATTTACCCGCACCGGATTGCCCTGAAATGCAGACGACCTCGCCGGCCCTGACCTGGAGATTCACCGGCCCGACATGTGCTACACACAACTCCTGCAGGATCAGTTCGGGCATAGTCTTTCGTGACAATAGTGAGGCAGTGACATCTGTGCTATAAAGCCGGCAGTGTAACACCAGCTCGATTCAATAAGGAGTAAACACTCATGGCAGAACCTGTTATTGCAAAAAAAGGTCCTTATCCAGTCGAACTGGAACCCGGCGATTACTGGTGGTGTGCCTGTGGACGGTCCAAGAACCAGCCCTTCTGCGACGGCTCACACAAGCTAACGGAATTCTCACCGGTAAAATTTACCATCACAGAAAAGAAAAAATACGCCCTATGCGGTTGCAAACATACTGCTAATCCACCGTTCTGCGACAGGACACATAAAAATCTCTGATCGACGCGCACCTATCTGATTGAGCCGTCACAATCATCACGCGCACAACTTTTTCTTTGCCCACATCCCTGCAGGCTAAGTAAAAAATGAACGAGAAAGTAGTTTAAATACAGGTTCAAAAAAAAGGGCGTCCTAAGACGCCCAAAGTTTTCTCACCACCAAGAGGAGAGGAGTTACCATTACCTGTATTATCTATTGCAGGAGGCGTGCCAACTCCGATCTACCGGTTTTACTCGTATTTTTTGCAGTCTCTGATATTTTTCGCACGACTACAGCGCAAAAAGCTGTTATTAACCCCCATACTGCACAACCCTTGTGCATGATTCATAAAACACGGCCGTACTCAAATTAACTATTAATTTATAAACATTTTTCAAAACTAATAAAAAGGGCGCCCGAAGGCGCCCTTGTCATACAACCTGACAACAAAAGCTATTACAGGTTGTAGCCCTTCTCGTCGTGCAGGGAGATATCCAGACCTTCGACTTCCTGCTCTTCGGTAACACGCAGACCAATTACCACGTCGATGATCTTGAGGATGATCAGGGTAGCAACCGCAGTGTAGATTAAGGTTCCCAGTACACCGACAACCTGTATACCAAACTGTGCGCTAATGGAACCATGGGCTGCAGCATTGAGACCGGAACCACCCAGGCTCGCCGCAGAGAAGATACCGGTCAGCAACGCACCGATGATACCGCCAATGGCGTGTACGCCGAAGGCATCCAGTGAGTCATCGTAGCCGAAGGCTTTCTTCATCTTGGTCGCAGCCAGGAAACAGCCCACACCAGCAATCGCGCCGATAGCAATGGAACCCATCGGGCCGACGAAACCGGAAGCCGGGGTAATGGCAACCAGGCCAGCTACTGCACCGGAAGCAATACCCAGGGTAGTCGGCTTGCCGTGTACCATCCACTCGGCAAACATCCAGGCCAAGGCAGCCGCAGCAGTCGCGATCTGGGTAACGGCCATGGCCATACCTGCAGTACCATCAGCCGCCAGTTCTGAACCGGCGTTGAAACCGAACCAGCCGACCCACAGCAGAGAGGCACCAATCAGGGTGTAACCCAGGTTATGCGGAGCCATTGGCGTGGTCGGGTAACCTTTGCGCTTGCCCATGACCAGGGCCGCCATCAGGCCAGCGACACCGGCGTTGATGTGTACCACGGTACCACCGGCGAAGTCTTGAACGCCCTTGGCGCCGAGCCAGCCACCGCCCCAGACCCAGTGAGCAATCGGTGAATAGACCACCAGCAACCAGATGCTCATGAACCACAGCATGGCGGAGAACTTCATGCGCTCAGCAAAGGCACCGATGATCAGCGCCGGGGTAATGATGGCGAAGGTCATCTGGAAGACCATGAACACGGTTTCCGGAATGGAACCGGACAGGGAGTCAACATGCACGCCCTTCAGGAAGGCCTTGCCCAGACCACCCCAAATCGCATTGGCACTACCGCCATCACCAAAGGCGATGCTGTAACCGAACAGGGCCCATAGAATCGTGACCAGTGCGGTAATGGCAAAACACTGCATCAGGGTCGCCAGCACGTTCTTGCTACGCACCATGCCACCGTAAAACAGTGCCAGACCGGGGATGGTCATGAGCAGTACTAACGCCGTGGATGTCAGCATCCACGCCGTGTTACCGGTATCGAGTTTTGGTGCCTCGTCTGCGAAGGCCATTGCGGGCACAACCAGCAGGGCCAACATGCTACCAAGGTATTGCATAAATCGTTTGTTCAACATGTCAATTCCTCCCGGCGTTACAACGCTTCACTACCGGACTCGCCGGTACGAATGCGCACTGCCTGTTCGATGTTTGCTACGAAGATCTTGCCGTCACCGATCTTGCCAGTGTTGGCGGCCTTGCTAACGGCTTCAATGACCTGGTCTACCAAGCCATCATCCACGACTGCCTCAATCTTCACCTTAGGTAAGAAATCGACAACGTACTCCGCACCGCGATACAACTCGGTGTGGCCCTTTTGTCGACCAAATCCTTTCACCTCTGTGACGGTGATGCCTTGTACTCCGATATCGGACAAGGCCTCGCGCACGTCATCGAGCTTGAAAGGCTTGATGATTGCCATAACCATTTTCATGGTCTGTACCTCCTGTTTGATTAGATTTATCACCCACCCGGTTCAGCGAATTGGTATTTCACTTATCGCCACACCTTCGTGAGTGTGTTTTACATAGCGCGAAGTCTGCTAGTGATTGGCTTTAGTGCACAGGCCGTGCCAGCATATAATTACTAACAATTACAATAAGTTAAAGATGTTTTATATTCGTAACGCACAAGAACGGTGCGGAAAACTGTGGTGAAGTACCAGAATATGCACCGATGCAGTGCGTCAAACAGAAAGATAGCGTTGAACCAGTTGCTCGTCTAGGTCTGGCATATCACCATTGGCAACGGTGCGGCCACGGTCCATGATGACAAACTGCTTACCAACACGACGCGCAAACGGCAGCTTCTGTTCAACCAGAAGTACAGTAAGGTTTTCTTCTTCGTTTAGCTTCACGATGATGTCACCAATCTGCTGCACGATATTGGGTTGAATCCCTTCTGTTGGCTCATCCAGGATCAGCATTTTTGGATCCAGCGCCAGCGCGCGGCCAATCGCCAGCTGTTGCTGCTGGCCACCTGACAGATCACCGCCTCGGCGATGCATCATCTGCTTGAGCACGGGAAACAACTCAAAGATACGTTCAGGAATCTCGCGTAATTTGTCACGCCGAGCCGACAGGCCAATACGCAGATTCTCTTCCACCGTCAACTGGGCAAAAATCTCACGACCCTGCGGCACATAACCGATGCCCAGGCGCGAACGTGCCTCTGCCGGTTTAGCCAGCAGTTCGTTGTCGTCAAATTCCAGTACGCCGGAGCGTGCCTTCACTAGTCCCATGATTGTGCGTAACAGGGTGGTCTTGCCCACGCCATTGCGTCCCATCAGGCAGACACAGCTGCCCTGGGGAATTTCAAAATCGATATCCCACAGGGTATGACTCTCGCCGTAAAACTGATTGAGGCCTTGAATATTCAGCATGCTTATTCTCCTAAGTACACCTCAATCACGCGTGGATCATTTTGTACCGTTTGCATATCGCCTTCCGCCAGCACATGACCTTCATGCAGCACAGTGACCTTGTTCGCTATCGAGCGCACGAAATCCATATCATGTTCCACCACCACCACCGAGTGCTTGCCGGCCAGGCTGGTCAGCAGTTGCGCGGTCTTGTCCATCTCCTGATGGGTCATACCCGCCACCGGCTCGTCCACCAGCAACAATAATGGGTTTTGCATCAGTAGCATGCCGATCTCCAGCCACTGTTTCTGGCCATGAGACAGATATGCTGCTTCCTGCTTCGGTAGCTCGGCCAGTCCGATCAGTTCCATCACTTCCGCAATGCGATCGCGCTGTTCGCCCGTGAGTTTGGCAAACAGGGTCGGCCAGACGCGCTTGTCCGTACGCATAGCCAGCTCCAGATTCTGGAACACCGTGTGATAGGGGAACACTGTCGGTTTTTGAAACTTGCGCCCGATACCGGCGGTGGCAATCTCATACTCGGTCATCTTTGACAGGTCCATGGTCTGACCGAAGTATACCCGGCCGCTGTCGGGGCGGGTCTTGCCGGTAATCACATCCATCATCGTGGTCTTGCCCGCGCCGTTAGGCCCGATAATACAGCGTAGCTCGCCGGCCTCAATGTACAGGGTCAGATCATTGAGTGCCTTGAAACCATCAAAGCTAACCGTGACATTTTCGACATACAGGATAGTGCCGTGGCTAAGGTCAACATTGCCCGGATCAACAGCATGCATGCCGTCCTGCATATTTTCGAAACGTTTGCGTCCGGGCAAATGATTCTGTTGTATTACTTGGCGAATACTATCCAGTACTTTCACTTCGCTCTCCTGTTTCAGCTTTCATGTTTCTCAGCTGACTAATCAGACCGACGATGCCTTTGGGCAGGAATACTGTGACCACGATAAATACTGTACCCAGCGCAAACAACCAGACTTCGGGCAGTGCGCCGGTAAAAAACGTTTTCGCGTAATTCACCAGAAAGGCACCAGCCACCGCTCCATAGAGACTGCCGCGGCCACCAACCGCCACCCAGACCACCAGTTCGATGGAATTTAATGGTGAGAACTCACTGGGATTGATAATACCCACCTGCGGTACATACAATGCCCCGGCGATACCAGCCAGCACCGATGAGAATACAAAGATCCATAGCTTGTAGGATTCAACCTTGTAACCAATGAAACGGGTACGTGCTTCAGCATCACGTATCGCCACCACGACCCTACCCATCTTGGATTGCACGATGTAACGTGACACCAGGTAACCGATGGCCAGCACGATCGCGGTAACCATAAACAGACCGACGCGGGTTGAATCGGATTGCAAATCGAATCCCAGCACATCCTTAAAATCGGTCAGACCGTTGTTGCCACCGAAGCCCATGTTATTGAGGAAGAAGGCCTGCATCAGTGCATAGGTCATGGCCTGGGTAATAATGGATAAGTAAACCCCGGTCACGCGCGAACGAAACGCCAGCCAGCCAAACACATAAGCCAATATTCCTGGCACCAGGACCACCATGATCATGGCGAACCAGAACATATCAAAACCATGCCAGTACCACGGCAGCTCTTTCCAGTTCAGGAACACCATGAAATCCGGCAGGGTCGGATTACCATATACACCGCGATCGCCTATCTGACGCATCAGGTACATGCCCATGGCGTAACCACCTAGCGCAAAAAAGGCCCCGTGTCCCAGGCTCAAAATACCGCAATAGCCCCACACGAGATCCAGTGCAATGGCCACCAGGGCATAACACAGGTACTTGGATAGCAAGCTTAAGGCATAGGTGGAGAGATGAAAGGGTGAACCCGCCGGTACGACCTGATTGGTGATCGGCACCAGGATTACCGCCGCCAGCAGTATCGCGAGAAATATTTTGCCGCCGCGATCACTTTGCAGAAAGGTCGGCGTGTACTTATCCAGCAACATGATCAGCTCTCCGCCGCGCGGCCCTTCTGCGGGAACAGTCCGCGTGGGCGTTTTTGAATGAACAGAATGACAAACACCAGTACCAGGATCTTCGCGAGTACTGCGCCAGTCCACGGTTCAATGAATTTATTCACCACGCCTAGCGACAGACCACCCACCAGCGTACCCCAGAGATTACCAACACCGCCAAACACCACCACCATGAAGGAGTCGATGATGTAAGACTGGCCGAGATTGGGACCAACATTGGTCAACTGACTCAGGGCCACACCGGCAATGCCAGCAATCCCGGAACCCAAACCAAAGGTCATGGCATCCACCCACTCGCTGCGCACACCCATGGCCTTGGCCATGTCACGATTTTGCGAGACCGCGCGCACCTGCAGACCGAGCACAGACTTTTTCAGAATGAACAGCAACGACAGAAACACGATCAGGCTGAAGATAACGATGTATAAACGGTTATAGGTCAGGGCAAACACTGGATTGATCTGCCAGGAACCGCTCATCCAGTTCGGTGTACTCACCGTGACGTTTTGCGCCGAGATGGTGGTGCGCACCAGTTGTTGCAGAATCAGACTGATACCGAAGGTCGCCAGCAGGGTATCCAGTGGCCGACCGTACATCAGACGAATCACGGTGCGTTCGATAATGACCCCGAAGATACCGGAGACCACGAAGGCCGCAGGGATCGCCATGAGCAGCGAATAATCGAGCAAGCCAGGAAACATCTGTTGAATCAGGTAGGTGGTATAGGCACCGAGCATCATCATCTCGCCGTGGGCCATGTTGATCACACCCATGACCCCGAAGGTGATCGCAAGCCCGATGGCCGATAACAACAACACCGATCCCAGACTCAGGCCGAAGAAGGTGGTCTGGGCAAAGTTGTACAGGTCAGTTTTGTTCTTGATGTGTGCGAGCGCCTCTTTGGCGGCCGCACGGACAACCGGATCTTTTTCCACATACTGGCCGCTACTGAATTTATCCAGTAACGGGCTCAGCGCAACCTTTACTTCCGGCAACAGGGAACCGCTGAGTATTTTAATTGCAGCCACTCGCGTTTTCTGGTCACTGTCATTCAAATCTGCCAGGGCCAGACCCACGTCAATGGCCTCTTTGACTTTGGCATTCTGCTCTCTGGCTTCCTGTTTACGCAGCAGCTTGATCGAATCCGTATCCAGGCTACTGACCAATTGTTTCACCGCCTTCAGGCGTACAGCGGGATCCTTGTCGTTGAGACTGAGCTTGGCGATCTCCACGCCGAGCATGTTGCGCATCCGGTTATTGATACCGATCTTGTGCATGTCGAACTTGTCGACTACTTGCAATTTCTCACCGGTAATCACATCGTAGGTCTGATAGCCCTTGTCAGTTTCCTGGGCATAGACCACTTTCTTATTGGCTTTCAGATAATACAACTCGCCATTGAGCAAATGACGAAAGGTATTGAGTAATTGTGGGTGATCGGTCTTGGTCAGGTCTGCCAGTGCCGCCTGCTTTTCGTCAAAATCATCCGTCACCAGTTTGGACACCGCCGTTTCGAAATCGACAGTCTGTTGCGCATCCTCGGCATGAATCGGTTTACTCAGGCCAAACAGACTGACCAGGAATAACAATCCCAGCATCAGTATACTGGTTTGCCGGGACAACCTGGTTAACGCGAGGGTACGGCAGTTCGTGTGTGGTGTTTTCATGATGCCTGCAGCAGTGTTGGTGTTCTTATTCGGTTTTATTGAAAGAGAGGTGCAGAACACAAAACTGGATTCTGCACCTCTTCTCAAGCTTACAGGCCGATTACTTCTTCATATCGGCGCCAGCACCGTAACATTTCTTGGTCTTCAGGTTATATCTGCCACAGTTGTACTTCTTCCAGTCGGAAACATAGCCAACATCGCTCGGCAGGTAATCAGACCAGGCATCACCCGGTACCAGACCTTTGGTCTTCCATACCACCTGGAATTGCCCGTCCGCCTGAATTTCACCGATGAGTACCGGCTTGGTCAGGTGGTGGTTAGGCAGCATGGTGGCAACACCACCGGTCAGGTTCGGGTACTTCATACCCAGCATGGCCTTTTGCACCTTGGAGACCTTGGTGCTATGTGCCTTTTCTACAGCCTTCACCCACATGTTGAAACCGATATAGGTAGCTTCCTGTGGGTCGTTGGTTACAGCCTTCGGATTCTTGGTCCAGGCTTTCCATTCCTTGATGAATTTTTCATTGGCCGGGGTATCGACGCTCTCGAAGTAGTTCCACGCTGCCAGGTGACCGACCAGGTTCTTGGTGTCGATACCGGAGAGTTCCTGTTCACCTACAGAGAATGCAACCACCGGAATGTCAGAAGCCTTGACGCCCTGGTTGGCCAGTTCCTTGTAGAACGGTACATTGGCATCACCGTTGATGGTGGAAACCACGGCAGTCTTCTTGCCAGCAGAACCAAACTTCTTGATGTCAGACACGATGCTCTGCCAATCGGAATAACCGAACGGGGTGTAGTTGATCATAATGTCTGAATCCTTGACACCCTTGGACTTCAGGTAGGCTTCCAGAATCTTGTTGGTGGTACGCGGATACACGTAGTCTGTACCGGCCAGGACCCAACGCTTCACACCCACTTCGTTCATCAAATAATCCACAGCGGGTATGGCTTGCTGGTTTGGTGCTGCACCGGTGTAGAACACATTCTTGGAAGATTCTTCACCTTCGTACTGGACCGGATAAAACAGCAGACCGTTGTCGTGCTCAAACACTGGCAGCACGGATTTGCGTGATACCGAAGTCCAGCAACCAAACACTACAGCTACTTTGTCTTTCTCCAGCAGTTCTTTGGCTTTCTCGGCAAACAGCGGCCAGTTTGACGCCGGGTCAACCACGACTGGCACCAGTTTCTTGCCGAGCAGACCGCCTTTCTTGTTTTGCTCGTCGATCAACATCAGCACCGTATCTTTCAGGGTCGATTCACTGATCGCCATGGTGCCGGATAATGAGTGCAACACACCGACCTTGATCGTTCCGGCGGCTTGCGCCACCTGAACGCTCAGACCCAATGCCAACGCACCGGCCCAGGTCATGAGCTTTTTCACTTTTCTATTCTCCATTTTTCGATTCCTCGCATGTACTTACTTGGATTTAGTTGTCAGTCATCAATTTCCCGCTTGCAATCGCTCCTACACAAGACAGACAGGTTGGGCTTGTTCACGTGCGCGGCTCACTCCCGGTTAAGTGAATTCCACAAACAAAAAATGCTCATGACATTTGTTGGTGCAAATCAAACCCACAGCTATGTGTGATGCGGAGACCACGAAAGCAGGTCTGCTTGCTAAGAGCAAGCGGCATGCCAATGAAAATTTGTCATATATAACAAATAGTTATAGATGTTGTGTACAAGCACCAAAACCAGTCTTGTACAATTATGGTGCGGGCGGAGCAAACGAGCGCCTTATATTGGTGCGAAAACGAGTGGAAAACCTTGCAGGAAATTTACAAATTGCGGCAGAAGTGAGACAAACGGTTGGTCTTAGTAATTTTGCCTCACACCAACATACCTTTCTCAATAATGAATTGCTGAATTTGCTCCAACCCGTCACCAGATTTAAGGTTGGAAAACACAAATGGTCGCTCGCCACGCATCTTGCGTGCATCCCGATCCATCACCTCCAGGGAGGCACCCACATACGGGGCCAGGTCGATCTTGTTGATCACGAGCAGATCGGACTTGGTAATGCCAGGACCACCCTTGCGCGGGATCTTGTCACCTGCGGATACGTCGATCACATAGATGGTCAGGTCAGATAATTCCGGACTGAAGGTGGCACTGAGGTTATCGCCGCCACTCTCGACAAA
The DNA here is from genome assembly GCA_040235555.1 of Thiohalomonadales bacterium. Classification (GTDB taxonomy): domain Bacteria; phylum Pseudomonadota; class Gammaproteobacteria; order UBA6429; family Thiohalophilaceae; genus RI-92. Next base: position 14,300 of record JBECKZ010000044.1, read on the forward strand.
TACCACATCGAGATCCGCAAAGCGCGCATTCAGCTCCGCCACTGCAGCCAGATTCATCGAGGCATCTTCACGAATGGCGGTATGCGGGCAACCACCGGTCTCGACACCGATGATGCGGTCTGCATTGAGCGCAGCATGGCGGATCAGAAACTGGGCATCTTCCTGAGTATAGATATCGTTGGTGACTACCGCGATGTTGAATCGATCGCGCATCAACTTGCACAAGGCCTCCACCAATGCGGTCTTGCCCGAACCCACCGGGCCACCAATTCCGACCCGTAATACCTGATCTTGCGACATACTCTTCTCCGGTTAACACATTACGAACGAAACAAACGCGAATACTGCGTCTCATGCTGCGCACTGGCAATCCCCAGACCCGGTGCCAGCACTCCAATCTCGTCATCACTGAGCGCTAGCCCCGTGGCCACGGCAGTCGGGATCAACTCTGCCAATTTCATTAAAATCTTCTGACCAGCAGTCTGCCCCAGGGGCATTAGCTTGATCGCCGCCGCCACCTGGTTTTCACTCCATGACCACAACAGACCCGCCGCAAGTTGTTCGATCGGGACTTGCCACTTTACTCCGGCCAGGGCCAGCAGGCACACGAACGGTGCCACTGCAGACTGACGATAAGGTTCGGCTTCGCGAATCTCCAAATCACTTAGCAAGGTCGCCAGTGCCCGACCCAGATGCAAATCTTCCGCACGCAATTCATTGGCCTCGCGCGCCGCGACAATAAAGGCACTCCAGTACTGTAGCTGTTCGATATTTGAATCAGACCATGCTGTATAGCAACGTTGCAGTACCGGCACATCCAGGTAGGCAAGAGACTGTTGCAGCAAGCCACCGACCCACTGCTCTACCTCATCGGCATTCGTTAGCCAATCGGCGTGCAAGGCATATTCCAGTCCACCAGAATAGGCATAGGCACCCACCGGCAGGGCCGGACTGATTAATTGCCACAGGCGTAGATTGGCCAGTTGCTCCGAATCAGATGACATTGCACTACTAGTGTTCGTGATGATGGTGGTGATGCCCGCCACCGTAGGCACCGGCCTCTGGCTCAAACGGTGCGCGCTCACAGGTAACGGCCAAACCCAAACCCTTGAGCATGTCATCAAGGACATGATCATGCAGATAGCGCAACCAGCCATCGCCAATCTGCAAAGGGACATGGCGATTGCCCAGGTGATAACAGGCACGGGCAAACAGCGTCGGGTCCTTCTCGGACACCGTCGATACCATTTCCTCGGCGGCCCTGACCAGGATCACTTCACCGGTTTCCGATTTCAGGCAATCACCGCCACGCAACACCGTCCCGCGCGGCAACAGCAAGCCGATCTCTTCGCCGCTATCCAGGTTGGCACGCAGACGGCTTTTTTGTCGCAACTCGTAAGGCAAGGTCAGGGTCAGATCGTAGTGATGCGTATGCGCAATCACTTCAGTGGCTTTTAACATCACGGTGCTCAATCAAAACAGAAAATACTTTTGCGCCAGTGGCAATTCCGTTGCTGGTTCGCAGGTTAGCAACTCACCATCGGCACGGACCACATAGGTTTGCGGATCCACTTCGATCTTCGGTTGATAATCGTTAAGGCGCATGTCTTTTTTACGGATCGTGCGCGTGCCACTGACGGCACGCAGTTGTTTGTTCAGGCCCAGGGTTTTATGGATGTCCGCTTCCAGCGCGGCCTGCGAGACAAAACTGATACACGTCGCTGTCAACGCCCCACCCAGAGCACCAAACATCGGCCGGTAATGCACCGGTTGCGGTGTCGGAATCGAGGCATTGGGATCACCCATGGGTGCGGCAATGATAAAGCCACCCTTGATGATCAATGACGGCTTGGCGCCAAAGAATGCCGGCTTCCACAATACCAGGTCGGCCAGCTTGCCCACCTCCACCGAACCGACTTCGTTAGCGATACCGTGAGTTATAGCTGGATTGATAGTGTACTTGGCGATATAGCGTTTGGCGCGGTGGTTGTCGTTGCGATCATTGTCCTGCGGCAATGCCCCGCGCTGTACTTTCATCTTGTGTGCCGTCTGCCAGGAGCGCGTGATCACTTCACCGACGCGGCCCATGGCCTGCGAGTCCGAGGAGATCATGGAGAAGGCACCAAGGTCATGCAAAATATCTTCAGCAGCAATGGTCTCGCGGCGAATGCGCGATTCGGCAAAGGCCACGTCTTCAGCAATATTCGGATCCAGGTGATGGCACACCATTAACATGTCGAGGTGTTCATCAATGGTGTTGATGGTATACGGTCTTGTCGGATTGGTACTCGACGGCAGCACGTTGGCCTCGCCACAGGCCTTGATGATATCCGGCGCATGCCCGCCACCGGCACCTTCGGTATGGTAGGTGTGGATCGCACGACCCTTGAATGCAGCAATGGTGTCTTCGACAAAACCGGATTCGTTCAGCGTGTCGGTGTGGATCGCCACCTGCACATCGGTTTCTTCCGCCACGCTCAGGCAATTATCGATCGCTGCCGGGGTCGTGCCCCAGTCTTCGTGCAGTTTCAGGCCCATGACACCCGCCGCCACCTGTTCGAGCAGGGCATCGGGTGTGCTCGCGTTGCCCTTGCCAAGAAATCCGAAATTCATCGGCAATGCATCGGCAGCCTGCAACATGCGGTGAATATTCCATGGACCCGGGGTACAGGTGGTGGCATTGGTGCCGGTCGCCGGACCGGTACCGCCACCGATCATGGTGGTGATACCGGACATTAAGGCATCGTCCACCTGTTGCGGACAGATGAAGTGGATATGTGCATCGATACCACCGGCCGTCAGGATCTGACCTTCACCGGCAATCGCCTCGGTGCCCGGTCCGATGACGATGTTAACGCCAGGTTGCACATCGGGGTTACCTGCCTTGCCAATCGCGACGATGCGGCCATGTTTGATACCAACGTCAGCCTTGATGATGCCGGAGTAATCCAGAATCAACGCATTGGTAATCACGGTATCAACCACGTCTTTCGAGGTCAGCTGACTCTGGCCCATGCCATCGCGGATGACCTTGCCACCGCCGAACTTAACTTCGTCACCGTATACGGTTTTATCCTCTTCCACTTCGATAATCAGGGCCGTATCCCCCAGGCGCACGCGATCACCCTTGGTTGGACCGTACATCTCGGCATAGGCACGTTTGTTCAGTTTACTCATGATTGATTTCGCTCCCCGTTACTTATCCAGCGGCCCCATGACCATCGCATTAAACCCGTATACCTCGCGTTTACCGTCATAGGCCACCAGTTCTACTTCCCGCTCCTGGCCAGGTTCAAACCGTACCGCGGTGCCGGCAGCAATGTTCAGGCGGAAACCACGCGTGGCCTCACGATCAAATTGCAATGCAGAGTTGGTTTCGTAAAAGTGATAATGCGATCCGACCTGGATGGGGCGATCACCGCTATTGGCCACGCGCAACTTGATCGTTTGGCGCCCGGCATTGATCTCGATCTCACCGTTGTCGATTAACAGTTCTCCAGGAATCATGTCTCGCCCCTTATACGATTGGATTGTGCACGGTTACTAATTTAGTACCATCAGGAAAGGTCGCCTCAACCTGTACCTCATCGATCATTTCGGCGATACCATCCATCACTTCATCACGCGACAGCAAGGTTGTGCCATAACTCATCAGCTCGGCCACGGTCTTACCTTCGCGTGCGCCCTCCATGATCGCGGCAGAAATAAACGCTACTGCTTCGGGATAATTGAGTTTCAGCCCTTTGGCCTTACGCCGTTCTGCCAAGAGCGCGGCTGTGAATAACAGCAGTTTATCTTTTTCGCGTGGGGTTAATTCCATCGTGTTCGCTCCAATTCTTAATAACTGTATTTCAGGTATTCCAGATACGCGGACGACATACACTCCGTCCACACCAGTCCGGACGAATTGCACTCCACACCCGTGCAAAGCAGTCGCGCGCCTCAATGCCTTGCCAACCCAGATAACGACAGACCAACACATCCTGGATGAGGGTTGCGCTGAATAAGGTACCGCTATCCATCGCAATGGCACGTGCCAACGCCAGTATGTCAGGGTTTGCGTCGGTCACCAACATTGTGCCAAGTACAGTGTATCCCGCCAGGCCCCATTTTGCTGACTGCATGTCACTGTTGCCCTGCAGGCGGGTACGTTCGATCACTAACGGTTTACCCTGGCGAAAAATTTCATAGGCCTGGCGACATTCTCCCTGAAGAAACTTTTCGCCACTGGCGGGACGTCCCTGACACAGGATTTCCCATCCGGCATAACGCGCGCGCTCACCCAGCTGAATACGGGTAACACTATTGAGCTTGCATGCGTCAAACAAGATGGTGTCTTGTGGCAGGTATTCGAGTATCGCATCATCCGCAACTTCAACGTGTTGTCGCAGATGGGCGGTCGCGCCGTTGGAGCGATAGAATTTAGATGAGGCCGGTGTGGTTACCAGGGCATGTGCATTCGCCTCAAGCCTGAATATTAATTCCAGCTGATCACCACCCACGACACCACCAGGTGGATGCAATACGTAACTGTGGCAAACACCACCCTCGGGATAAAACGGGCGTTGTACGATGAGCGGACCAAGATGTCGACGCTTTGCGATGACTGTTTTATCGTGGCGACTTGCAAAGACCAGTTCGAGTTGTGCCAGCCAGGAGGACGGATCTTGCTGTCGTGCATTGAGCATTACAGAAAACTCGCCAGCATCATACCACCGAGCACCATCGCGCCGAGCCCGGTTATGCCACGAATCCAGAAGAGCAGGCGCTCGGCGTATCGTTCAACGACCTTTAGAAACAGGCTCAATAGACCGCCGAACAACAGCATGGACAACAAGACGCCGATGGAAAAAATAAACAAATACACAAACCCCAGCATGGGCGATTTCAGGGTTGCCATCGGGATCAAGGCCAGCAACGGTGCTGATCCCGACAAACCATGCAACATGCCCACCAGCAAGGGGCCATGACTGTGACGATGCGGGTTATCGGCATGTTCATTCATGTCATGTTGATGGTGACTGTGCCAGTGCGCATGCTCGGGCAAACCGTCATGACGGTGAAAATGTACGTGGATGCGCCGGCGATAGAGATTGATTAATACCATGGCGCCGATAACGATCAGGACGACGCCGACACCGGCATCGGCATAATGCGACCACGAAGACGGTAATACCCAACCCACTGCGAATGCGAAGATCCCTGCGATCACCAGCACGGTGCCGTGCCCAATGGCCCAACGCGAACAAAACCGTAATACGTCTCTAAGCGAACGTTGATTGGCAATCAGGCCTGACACCGCCATGATGTGATCGGCATCCAGGGCATGCAACGTACCAAGCCCAAAGGCCAGCGCAATAACAAACGAGATATGCGTCAGATCCATAGGTTACCCGGCTTCCCCGAAATGGTTTTATTTTCATATTCGCGGCACACTGCCTGTCGCGACTGCTTACAGTTTCTAAATTGTAATATTTACGCCATTACCTGAAGAATGTACACCTCTGCCATTGACTTTCTTGTGCACCAAAATGTTGCGGACATAAAAAAACCCACGCTGTGAGTGGCGTGGGTTTATAGAATACAAAGCATGAGATGACGAATCACCACCTCATGACAATGCCTGGTTACAAGAGATCGAACTGCTTGGTTACCGTCAGAACCAGCCTTTCTTTATCCTTTGGATAGTAGAACGAATCATTACTATCAACAGTTGTAAAAGTCAGGCTGACATCGTAGCCAGAGAAATCCTTGGCAACCCGCACACTGGCATCATCGGCGTTGCCATGATTATTAGGATCATAGTGGCCATAGTGTAAAGTCATCTTGACGTCCTTCGGCAGCCCCAGGGTGTAGCGCAGATCGAAGTATTGATAATCGTCATAATTTTTCGGATTACCATTATAGTAGTACAGAGCAAAACCCTTGAACTTGCCGCCGACGAAAATTTCATTTGTTCCTACAAAGCGATCCACATCACTATCGGTGTAATTGTATGTGATGTAACCGACATCAAATTTCAGATCCTGCGTTGCAGCAAAATTCATCCCGAGGTACAAATCGTATTCCAGGCCGGAACCGAGTCCTGGGAAATCGACATTGGAACCCCAGGCGCCAGCATAGAATCCGCTGCTGTGGTTGTAATCAATACCACCCTGAACTGCAGGGCCTTCATCAGTTTGGGTCTGGCCGCGAAAGACATAGTTGGTAGTAACACCGACATTGGCTGTCAAACTGCCAGACTGAGCAGGGGCCGCGTGGGCAGTGGCTGCCAGTCCCAGGATCCCGGCACTGAGAGCGACGGATTGAAGCAGATGTTTACGCATGGACTTTTCTCCTTCGGCATGCTTTCTCTTGTTGTTAAATACACGTTGGATGGATTTGACATCCACTTACCGAAACCGGGCCAAGCATACCAATTTATAAGGTAGAATGTCGGAATATCCGCACAAAATCAGGGCCTGCCTTATGCACAACAGCAACACCCCCCTCGATGATTTGGTCAAGAACCTGCTAGGCGCCTTACCCCAGGGCATGGCGGACCTGCGTGACGACGCACGCAAAAACTTCCGTGCCGCCCTGGCTGCTGGTCTCCAGCATTTGGACCTGGTGACGCGCGCTGAGTTCGATGCCCAGCGCGCCGTACTCGATAAGGCCCGGGAAGAGATCAAGGCGCTGCATACCAAACTCGATGCCTTGTCCGCAGAGCGACAAAAACACACAAAATAATTGCTGCTTGTTCGCCACGGCGGATTTGCGTATTGTAATTACGCTGCAAGGATGGCAGCGCCACATGGAAAGGAAGCCATGACACTCGCAATTTTGCACACCCGCGCCCAATCGGGCATTTCCGCCTTACCCGTTAATGTCGAGGTCCACCTTGCCGGGGGCCTGCCAAGCACCACTGTCGTCGGTCTTGCCGATACCGAGGTCAAGGAAAGTCGCGAGCGTGTACGCGCCGCACTGCTCAATAGTCGTTTTGAGTATCCTGCCCGCCGCATCACGGTCAACCTGGCCCCGGCGGACCTGCCGAAGGGGGGTGGCCGCTATGATCTGGCAATCGCCCTGGGGATCCTTTCCGCCTCTGATCAGATCCCGGGTGAACTATTGGCGGAGTATGAATTTCTCGGCGAGCTGGCCTTAAGCGGCGAACTGCGACCGGTGCAGGGTGTATTACCTACGGCCATTCGCGCCCGGGAAGCCGGGCGAACCCTCGTTGTCCCGGCGGCCAATGTAGGCGAGGCTGCCCTGGTCAGTGGGGTCAAGGTTATTGGTGCAGATCACCTGTTGTCAGTATGCGCTCACTTAGCTGGGCAGGACGTGTTACCAATGGCTAAAGAACTGCCCGCTACTCCAATAGCTGCAATGAATTACGCCGATCTGGCTGAAGTCCGCGGCCAGACCCATGCCAAGCGGGCCCTGATCATTGCCGCGGCCGGTGGTCACAGCCTGCTACTGATCGGGCCGCCGGGTACCGGCAAGACCATGCTCGCCAGCCGCCTGCCCGGGATCCTACCACCAATGACCGAGACCGAGGCCCTGGAAAGCGCAGCGATCCAGTCCATCAGTCACCACGGTTTCAACCCCAGCCAATGGCAACAACGTCCGTATCGCGCCCCTCACCACACCGCCTCGGGCGTGGCCCTCGTGGGCGGCGGTTCCAACCCGCGTCCCGGCGAGATCTCGCTGGCGCATCACGGCATCCTGTTTCTGGATGAGCTGCCCGAATTCGACCGACGGGTGCTGGAAGTATTACGTGAACCCCTGGAGTCGGGACTGATCACCATTTCGCGCGCAGCACGTCAGGCAGAATTTCCTGCACGGTTTCAACTCGTTGCCGCCATGAACCCTTGCCCCTGCGGTTATGCCGGCCACCCCAATGGCCGTTGCCGCTGCAGCCCGGATCAAATTCAGCGTTACCGCTCACGCATCTCCGGCCCGATCCTGGATCGCATCGACATGCACGTGGACGTCCCGGGCCTGCCCCTGAGTGAACTGCAGCAAACGGCACCGACTGGCCCCGGCTCACAACAGATCCAGCAACAGGTCTTGTCCGCACGCGCGATCCAGTTAAACCGTCAAAACAAGATCAATGCGCAATTGAGCAACCAGGAGCTGGAACAAGTGTGCGAATTGCCTGGCGATGCCCAGGTACTGCTTAATCGCGCCCTGGAACAACTGGGCCTGTCGACACGCGCCTATCATCGCATCCTGCGCCTGGCGCGCACCCTGGCCGATCTGGAAGAACAGTCACAGCCATCATTGCAACATGTGGCCGAGGCCATCGGCTACCGACGGCTGGATCGCACGATACCGTCGTATCCAAACTGAGCCTTTCGCCGCCGTTTCACGAAACTGTCATAGGAGATTCATTTCGGCGTCATACCACCCGGCTAACTTTCGCCCAAGATTATTCATCCTGGAGAAAGAAAGTATGGCCACGCCATTCAATGAAGTCAGCCAGTTAACAAAATCGGAGCCTCAAAATCGCTTCAGTGTCTTTCTTGCTGACAGCCCGCGACAACGTCGCCAGTGTTATAAATTACGTTACGATGTGTTTGCCAACGAAATGGGTGCCGAGGTTCGTGGTGACGAAGCAGGTATCGATAAGGATCGTTTCGATGATGCCTGCCGTCATCTTGCCGTGTACGACAATCACACCAATGAACTGGTCGCCACCACGCGTCTGCTCGACAATGAAGCTCGCAACGAGACCGGCATCTATTATTCCGAAACCGAATTCGATCTGAGCAATATCCTCAGTGATGGCTGCCGCTTTATGGAAGTGGGCCGCACCTGTATCCACCCGGACTATCGCCGCGGCGCCGCGTTACCGATGCTGTGGCAGGGTATTGCACGCATGGTGGTAGATACTAAAATTGATTACCTCATCGGTTGCGCCAGTATCCCCCTGTCTGCCGGTGCTAAATACCTCGCCGCCCTCATGCATCACATTCGCCAAAAACACTTTGCACCCGAATCCCTGCGCGTGCGTCCACTGGTGCCCCTGCGTCTGGAACAGGAAACGCCGTTACCAGACGACGTAATTCCGCCGACCTTGCTCAAGGCCTATCTGCGCCAGGGCGCCTTGATCTGTGGTGAACCATACTGGGACGCCGCCTTCGGTGTAGCCGATGTGTTTGTCCTGCTCGATTGCGATCAAATCTCCAGCCGCTACGTCAAACACTTCATCGAACGCCTGTAATTCCTCACCCATGAACGTACGGGCAATCGTGCGTACCGCCTTGCGCGGTACGCAATTTTTTCTGCATTTACTGTTGGGGGTCATCCTCATCAGTATCTATCGTTCGTGTTTTGGCCGAAACTGGCATCAGACACAGGGTGGACAGACACTCATCAATTGGTGGATGCGACATATCATGCGCATTGTCGGAATACGCATCAACCAGTACGGCACACCGCTGACAACAAATGTATTGTTTGTCAGTAATCATATTTCCTTTCTCGACATCATTGTGATTTCATCCGTGATACCGGTGCGTTTCCTGTCCAAACACAGCGTGCGCTACTGGCCGGTTATTGGTTACCTGACCACGCTGTCAGGCTCCCTGTTTATAAAACGTGGCAATCACGTTGAGTTAAGCCGCACGCTCTCTAGCATAAAGCAGGCGCTGAGCAACACCAGACCCGTCCTGATCTTTCCGGAAGGTACTACCTCGATTGGCACACAGGTGTTGAAGTTTCGTAGTGGCCTGTTTCAGGCCGCACTCGATTCACATGTCCCGGTGCAGGCTCTGACCTTGCATTATCGCCGTAATCAGCATCCTGATCGCCTTGCTGCCTACATCGATCAGGATAACTTTCTGATCAGCCTGTTGCGTGTGCTGGCCCAGCCACAGACCGAGGTCCACCTGAGTTTCACTCCCCCCATCGATACACATGGCTTTAACCGCCAGGCACTTGCGGCATACTGCCATGCCCGCATCAGCCAGAACCTGCAATACCAACTGCAAACACCGGATAATGCAAATGCGTTTGACCCAGTAACGGAATTCGCCATACTTGGCGAATGCGAACCGTAAGCTTTAACCTGACCATCAGTACCGTCGACTAGCTACGCTTCTACCAAGGTAAGGCCCGCAACGTCTCAGCCATCGCCGACGACGGCCGCCGCATCGAATTCCCCACCGAACACCTGTACTCATTCGTGATTCATGATGGAATTCGTGGGCGATATGTGTTGGTGTTTGATGAGATGATTAAGTTTTTTGATTTGCGAAAGGTTTGATTTTTATATTTGCTTAGATATTAAAAGCTGATTTCGCTCGTGGGCTATGCCGCTTTGGCGAGAAACTTTTTCTTATTCAAAACCATTTCGCCTGCCACTACGTGGCTGAGGCGAGGTACTTTCTTTGTGAAGACAAAGAAAGTACCCAAAGAAAACTGCCCCGCTGTCGCAAATCACAGTCTCGCTTATGAAACTGCTCGGGCGGTCAGCAGACAGGACCTCCCTGTCCAGTCTGCTGACTAGCGGCTTCCCTGCCGCCACCCTACGGGCGCAACCTGTGCTGTTTCAACACGAGGCTGTTGCGCCAGCATGGGAGATTGTCCTCTGAGCACGATAGAGATATTTCTTTTTTATGTTCTCTGTTATATCTCAGTGTATAAAACCCCATGCGATTGCTGTGAGGGGATTTTGGCTGAACGCAAGTGGCGCCTGAAAGGGCGAGCCACGGATGGCGAGCCTGTGACATGAGGCAAGGAGGCCGAATGTCACAACGCCCCTGAGTACAGCCAATAAGCCACGAACGTTTGGCAAGCGCGGAGGAGTTTCTTTGCCTACTTTCTTGTCGATACAAGAAAGTAGGTCGCCACAGCCACACAGTGGCGGGCGAAAACGATTTTAGATAAACAAAAGATCACTCGCTCTCAGCGAGAGCGAAAAATCTCATTTAAAAAAAGATTAAAACTCACTCCCGACCCGCAAGTACACCTTATTCTCGCCCAGGGTCTTGTCAAAACCTTTAGCGAAGCCCACTGATGTTTGCAGACGGACGTTGTAGAAAATATCGAGGTCAGCGTCCAGTTCAAAACCGGCACTGGTATAGTAGTGGTCAGGTCCAGTCCCGGTATTCCACACGCCACCGGCATCATAAAACAGGGTGCCGTGTAACTGATTAATCCCGATAGGCGGTGCCATCCAGCCGCGCTCGATGCGACTGATCGGGAAGCGATATTCTGCGGAGAGGAGTCGCATGTTTTTACCCACCAATTCTGCATGACCCTCACTGTAGCCACGCAGGCTGTAATCGCGTTTGTTAAAAAATTGATCGACTTCACCATTCATGATGCTCGAAAGCACAGTATTTTCAGTCTGGATCCCGCCCAGGCGAAACGGTTTGGGATTGTGTTCGCCGTGGCCCTCGGTTACGCGCAATGCAAGCACGTGTTCACCGCCAAGGTGGACAAACTCGCGCCACTCACCCACAGTAACCTGACCTTTGTAATAGCTGTTACCGTATACGTCACCATCTTCATACAGCAGACGCAATTCACGGCCGTCATTGCGACTGATCGATAGGGGATAGCGTTTGGTCGAGATATAGTGCAAGCCGATCGCTGCCAGATCATCGTGTATGTCCGGTAATCCCGCTACACCGTTGGTCCACACGTCATGATCAGTTTGCTTGATCAGGGCAGCACGCAGGGACCAACTATGTTCGAGGGATATGAATGGCACAATCATTCCCACTGTTAATTCATCACTGGCACGCACGATGACCGGATTGTTATTACTATCTAGATAGATACTGTTGTCTCGGCTAACTCCGGCGTGCAGGATTGGCCATAACCCATCGTATACATAATTGAATCCACCGACGGTCTGGTTATTTTTAAAGTCATACGACAATGTCGCTGCATATTGATGACGGAATAATACATCGCTGCCGGTAGTACTCATTCCGAGCTGTGTGCGCTGATCATCGATCTGGAATTCGGGACTCCAATAGCGTGGTGCCAGTGAAGGCCAGGGCGAATAGGCATGACTCGGGAGCGCTTCGGGTGAGGTCGACGAACCTGGCGTAACGGATGTTGCTGCGGCCCTCGTACCCCTCAGATTGTTTGCCAGGTCGAACGAACCTGATTCCGATACATGCGTTGCCGGCATAACAGCCGCCGGTTCTGGCGCCGTGCTATTGGCGATTGTTACAGATGGCGTTAATGGCAAAGCAGCAACATCAAAACCGCGGGCACTGTAGTTAATATACACCAGCCTGTCTCCGGCCTGGGCTGGATCAAACGCACCGCCGATGACATTGGTCAATGGTGTAATACCTCCACTGGCCAGATCGTATTGGTAAATGTTATAGACACCACCCTTGTCTGAACTGAACAGAATTTGCTGTCCGTCCGGACTGAATTGCGGTTGGGTTTCTATGCTATGATCATCTGTCAGGGTGGACCATTGTCGACTCTGCAGATCGAATTTTTCCAAGTTCCAGCCAAGCTCCGGACGCCATACCGAGGCAACGAGATAGGCCTGGTTGGGATTGCTGGTCAATTGTCCAACCTGTTCTTCATCCTTGCCCTGCCACAGAGTCTCAATCCGCTGCCCGTCGGCATTGAGCAAATCCAGACGGTTGTTACCCAATTCATTGTGCACCGCGACAATTTGATCGCCCACGCCTGTCCAGACGGCATAGCGATAACGGGCACAACGGGTCAGGCGTTTGAGATGTTTACCATCCGCATCAGCACGATAGATATCATAATACAGGCGTGCATTGTCACAGACCTCAGGCTGGGTGATAAGCAGCCCTTGCGCCGGGTGTAAACTGAAGCGAGTGTGCAGGTTCACATCGAGTAGTTTTTTTTCCGACGCCTGATCATCGATCACATTGATGGAGGCATGGGACTCACCTGAGAAACGATAAAAATAGATTTTGTTACCCAGAGTTTGCAGCGGACCGGCAATATACCCCTCGCTGGTCAAACTGCTTCCTTCGCGCACACCAGCCTGTTTGATTCGCTCCACTACGGGTGCATATTGTTGTTTAAGCCAGTGCTGGTATTCATCCCAGAGTTGCGGCAACTCCTTATGAAAAACACTCTCGCTGTTGGTGTTGATCCGAAACGGAATTATGTTGTGCGAATAGTTCTCTACCAGTTGCTTGATCGCCGGCTCACCATATTTATCGCGAACAAACTCAAAAAAGAACACACCATATAAATAAGGTGTGTCACCGGCAGGCCAGCTGCCGATGGGTTGATTGACACGCCGGATAGGTTTGAAATCTGACAGGGCCTCCATGCGCATCAGCATGTTGAAGTAGGCATTCTGCCCACGCCCAATCGCCTTCTGCGTATCCGTTTCGGCGTAAGTCGCCAGACCTTCGATAACCCAACGTGGTTGGTAGGCATTGGGGAATAACAGGGGATGGCGGCCAAACACGT
>JBECKZ010000049.1:0-3037 GCA_040235555.1 Thiohalomonadales bacterium
ATATGAAGGTTTGTCATTTGCCATTCCTATTAACGTTGCAGTGAAAGTTGAAAAGCAGATCGTTAAGAACGGCAAGGTCGATCGGGGTTTGTTAGGTGTGATGATCCAGCATGTCAATCAAGGATTAGCCGAATCATTTGGCTTGAAAAAGCCGATGGGTGCCCTGGTGGGTTCCGTTGAACATGGTGGTCCTGCGGACAAGGCCGGGCTTCAATCCGGAGACGTCATTCTTAAATTTAATGGTACGCCAATCACGGATTCCAACGTATTACCACCCCTGGTGGCTAACATGAAGCCCGGTGACAAGGTCAAGCTGGATATCTGGCGCAATGGTAAACATAAGGAAGTCACGGTGAAGTTGGGTGACCTTAACAACAGCAAGCTGGCCAGCAACGATACCAGTAGTAACCTGAACAAGAGTCGCCTGGGCGTGGCAGTACGACCATTAACCTCAGATGAGCGCAAGCAGGCCAATGTACATACCGGTGGACTGTTGGTGGAAGACGTCGGTGGTCCCGCAGCTCAGGCCGGGATCCAACCTGGAGATGTAATCCTGTCCCTCAATGGACAACGTGTTTCAACTGTGGAGCAATTGCGCAAGCAGATTGCGAATCATGGCAAGCACATCGCATTGTTGATACAACGCAACAACTCGCGGATCTTCGTTCCCGTGGATCTTGGATAATCCACGTTAACAATAGGCATGAGATTACAGGGATTGTGATCTCATGCCAACTTTAGTAGTTAGCCAGTTTACTTCGGATCCAGGACTCTCGTTGCGCACCGACTTTGGCTTCGATTACGTGATTATCGAAGACGACGATAAAAACGGGAGTGGCACTCACTCCAAAGGCCTGTGCCAGCGCTTCATGCTCGGTGACATCTATTTTAATCAGGTTGGGATGGTCCTGCCGTAGCGTATCGATCATCGGCATCATGGCCTGACATGGGCTACAATAGGGTGCGTGGAAATAATACAACTTAGGTGACATCTGATTATCACCATCTACTGAAGTGGTATCCGGTGCTTGCCGACCGACCTTTTTTCGTGCCTGGTGCTGGGCGAACCATTTCATGAACCACGGTGAACCCGGGGTTAGCAGTAACGGTAATAACAAAAGCCACTTTAACCTTTTCATTAAATTCTACCATCCAGTTTGATAAGTAAAATTATTGATCATTTATAAGGTGCAATCGGCATTGAAACCAGATGCTTAGCCAGAAGCCAGGCGGTGTGCTTGACGCGTGGTCTCAGGCAGACGATAGCGGGTTGTGCAATTTAATACCCATTGGGCAGCACTGCTGATCGAAATGCGGTGCCCTGGCGATATAAATAATGGTTTTACCCGGGTTCGGGTGCGCAACACGATACCGATTTGATCCTCTTTATCAAATAACTCACTTTGCTCACCTTTTACCGGACCTGGCTCTTTGTATGTGCCTATCAAACGTGATTTGGCGACACCGATACTGGGAATATCCGTCAGTACGCCCAGGTGGCAGGCAATGCCAAAGCGACGAGGATGTGCGATGCCCTGCCCGTCACATAAAAACATGTCAGGAATTGTCTTCAATACATCCAGCGCTTGGAGTACAGCGGGAAGCTCGCGAAATGATAAATAACCAGGCACGTAGGGAAATACTGTTTGCGTACGAGCGACACTTTTATCGATCAACTGCAGATCTGGATATTTCAGAACTGCGATTGCAGCACGGGTGATCTTGCCATTTTGTTCGAAACCTACGTCGACACCGGCAATAATGCGAGGCGTTTTAAACTGGTCTTTAAGAGAAACTTGTTGCGATAACTTAAGTTGTAGTTTTTTTGCTTCAGCGATACTGACGTTCCAGTCATGAGTGATAGCCAATGAGAATGGCATAGATTTATCAGTTCAACTTATCCTTGTCATCGGATTTGGGAATCGGGAAAATATCGATACCTTCATCATATAACTCATTGGCATCTTCCGAGCTTGCAGTCCCATAAATATTCCGCTCTTCTATTTCACCATAATGCATTTTTCGTGCTTCTTCGGCAAACGAATCGCCAACGTTATCAAAATGCGTATTGATGTATTTATTAATGCGTGTGAGTAACTGTTGTGCATCATTTTGCATTGCCAGCAACTCTTGAGCTTGTTTTTCCATTTTG
Source organism: Thiohalomonadales bacterium (assembly GCA_040235555.1). GTDB lineage: Bacteria > Pseudomonadota > Gammaproteobacteria > UBA6429 > Thiohalophilaceae > RI-92. The sequence goes on from JBECKZ010000049.1 coordinate 2,153, forward strand.
CCGAAATTTACGCGGCTCGGGCTGAGTAACTTAGTGACATGTTCACTACCACAAATCGGGCAGACTAGCAGTCCGGTTTCCTTTTGTGACTCAAATTCCTCAGAATTCCGAAACCAGCCTTCGAACTGATGTTCTTCGTCACAGATGAGATCAAAAACTATCAAAGTTAAATCCTTGGGATGAAAAATAATGATTAGTGCTGGGTGGCGGCGAAATCCAGAATATTCTGATTTGAGCCGGCATCGCCAGGAGATTGAGTTTTAGTATTGCGCTGAAAGACCAAGAGACAATTTCCGAGTTTTACAACAGTTCCTTCTTCCAATGCTGCGATGTCAACGCGCTTGTTATTGACATAGGTACCGTTTGTGCTATTCAAATCACGTAGATAAACAGTCCGTCCTTGCTGCAGTATTTGTGCATGTTGCCGGCTAATAAGTGGATCGTCGATGCGTAAATCATTTTCACGATGTCTGCCGATATTAATGCGTTTCTTACGGATGAAATACTCACCTTGAGTTTTATTGTTAACCCTTATGATAAGTTTATATGAGTTGCGGCGTTCTTCCTTGAAGATTTCCGTTGAGCGAGGTTGTTCACTCCCATACTGCACGCCAAACGGTAACCATTGTAAATCTTCAATAGCCTGGTCAACGGTTTTTGTGGTGACTTCTTTAAGCTCTTCCATATAGGCATACGTGAGAATGTGGTCAGCCAGCACATTGATTAATCGAGGACGTCCCCCTGTATAGGTTTCAATTACGGGAAATATGTCCTTGTCAAATTTGACCGATTTATGCCCGCCAGCGACCGCCAGTCGATGATAGATATAACGACGTATATCCTTAAGATTCAATGGACCCAGATGGTATTTGGCATTGATGATAC
>JBECKZ010000197.1:0-4271 GCA_040235555.1 Thiohalomonadales bacterium
CATTACTGCCATCTGGTAGGTTGACAATGTAGTCTTTGGTGGTATCCGTATCTTCGGCAAGACTGACAAGCCCGGTAATACTGATATTAATGGCGCGTGCTCTATTCAGGTCCTTTTTGGAATCACAAATTACGAAACTACCACTTGAATCAGATCGTCCAGTTGAATCATAGCGAATATAATTGCTATGAGCGAAACTCGTACTCTGTATTGTGGTTCCACCTTTTAGACCCTGACCAAGCTGAATCACGACATCATTGGTATCAGGTGGTGTCCCGCTGAATGCCCCGGCAGTATCGACTGCATCATGAGTAGGATCGGCAAACACAATCCACCCATTTTGCCAACTGTTCGAATCGCATTTTGGTGAGCTAGCGGTGGTGCTACTGCTGGCACAGGCATAAACATTTGTATTGCGTTTGATTGCTTCACTGCGAGCCAGCTGCAATGTGGCAACCAGACTATTGGTCTGGCTAACATCGCGATTAAAACGCACGAATTGTTGTACACCTGCCGATACCAGTGTCAGCCCGATGGCAATCACGGCAAGCGTGATCATCAATTCGATAAGTGTGAATCCTCGTGAGTCTTTCATATATGGTTTTATAGTGAAGATATTGAGCATGGTCACGGTTCTTGCGATGAAATGTTGTTTTGAATGGACAAGTGGTCTAGCAGGACTCAGTCTAAGCATCTGATTTTTCAAGTGTGTGAATTCGTTCACATCCATAGGATAATGCGTTATTGATTGCGATAAGGTTGGACGTTTATGGAAGCAGTGGTTATTGGCGGAGGCATTATCGGCCTGTTAACGGCTCGGGAGCTGGCACTGGCAGGTCACTCCGTCACGATTATCGATCAGGGCCAGATTGGTGCAGAGGCCTCGTGGGCCGGTGGTGGGATCCTGTCGCCGCTGTATCCGTGGCGTTATCCGGAGGCGGTGAACCAACTCGCGCATTGGAGTCAGCAGCACTATCCGATTCTCGCTGCCGAACTGGTTCAGGAAGGGGGAATGGACCCTCAATGGACCCAAAGTGGCTTACTGGTACTGGATCAATCCGAACATGAGCAGGCCATAACCTGGGCCCGGAGTTACGGCCTGAACTGTGAACAGATTTCTGAGCATGATTGTCAGGAATTGGAACCCGCCTTGCGGGTACCGGGGCGTAGGGCCTTGTGGTTTCCGGAGCTGGCTCAGGTGCGAAACCCACGCCTGGTGAAAAGTCTGGTGGAATCCTGTATCCGACACGGTGTTCAGCTGCGTCAGCTGACGCCGGTGACGGGTATCACCTTACGCGGTCAACGGGTGACTGGTGTGGAATCATCTGGCGGCTCATTGCCCGCCGATGTTGTCGTGGTGGCCAGTGGGGCCTGGAGCGCCAGGCTGCTTACCAGTCTGGGGATGACGCTGCCAGTTCGTCCCGTGCGTGGCCAAATGATCATGTACCGCACCACACCTGGACAAATTCAGCACATCAACCTGTACCAGGGGCATTACCTGATTCCGCGCCAGGATGGCAGGGTCCTGGTTGGCAGTACACTGGAAGAGGTGGATTTTGACAAATCAACAACCGCGGACGCTCGTGAATTGCTGGCGCAGTTTGCCTGTGAGCTCTTCCCGTTTTTACACGACCAGCAGATCGAAAATCACTGGGCCGGTCTACGCCCGGGCAGCCCGAGCGGTATACCTTATATATGTACCATTCCGAATATGGCCGGCCTGTATCTGAATACCGGCCATTATCGGAATGGGGTCGTGCTGGGGTTGGCCTCAGCCAGGTTATTGGCGGACATGATTCTGCAACGGGAGCCCATCCTGGAGACGGCACCTTATGGTCTGATTCGGGACTAACCCCAGCGGAATTCTGGCCTATTTCTAGACTTTGTCTAAAAGACTTGGCTATACTTTGGCTATGAGTTCAGAAAACCATCAATATCGCAGCCAGGTTATCGAGCGGCTAAAGGCCGCTGGGGTGACGCCTACACAGCAGCGGGTGGAAATTGCGGCCATCCTGTTTGCCCGCGATCAACACATGTCTGCCGATCAGGTTCTGGCATTGGTGAATAATGCCAGTCCACGTGTCTCCAAGGCCACGGTTTACAACACCCTGGGTCTGTTTGCGGAGAAAGGGCTAGTGCGGGAAGTCATTGTGGATCCAGCCAAGGTTTTCTATGACTCCAATACGTCCAGCCATCATCACTTTTATAATGCCGACACTGGGCATTTAATGGATATCGATCCCGAAACCATCAAGATTCAGGATCTGCCAGCCCTACCCGAAGGCACCGTAGCGGAAGGTGTCGATGTCATCATTCGAATTCGAGATGCGCACTGAGCGTCAGATTCCTTGGCATTTTTCTGTCAATTTTCAGTATACTCTGCAGCCCTGAAGCTTCCTTGCCGGAATAGCTCAGCTGGTAGAGCAACGCATTCGTAATGCGTGGGTCGGAGGTTCGAATCCTCTTTCCGGCACCAGTATTACTCTCAAACCAGAATCCTTTATTCTGCATCGGTCGGAGGTTGCAAAGGCCATCCCTGGCCTTTGTCCTACGGACCGCACTAACGTGCGTCCCGTTTTGCTCCCGGCAAAACGGTCGAATCCTCTTTCCGGCACCACTTCCCACCCCTGAATTCAATCTCGACACAATCTGGCGGATAAACAACTGTCTGCAACGATGACAGTAGTGTGAATTTGCTCTTCTCCCGGATTATTAATTGTGAGATAAACTATAGTATTTTGAGTAATGTCATTAATGGCAGCGAATCGGGTATGACAGATCTTCAAAGCACAGCCAGGGCCGTGCGCGCAAAAATGGGTGAAGCACAGCAGGTTGAGTTTGCCGGTCTGCCGTCGGCGTTTAAGGCGGCGGCCAAAGACCTTGCCAATAAGCAAACTATTACAACCAAGCTCGAGGACCTCAAGCGTTTTGGCGTGCGCCAGTTACAGGAGGCTGCCAATATTGTCCGTCAACTGAACCGGTTTAATCTCAAACCGGAAAAACGTGTCGAACTGGTCAAGCATATTCTGGCCGCTGTGTATTCGTCCATGACTCGCCACTATCAGCAATACCAGGACAAGATCATCAGTTTGCCGGAGAATAACGAACGGCGAGACGCGATATTGGCCTGTATCGAGATTTGTGCCCAGTCTGCTATCGCGTATAAGCATTTATTCAAATCGGTTTACACCGCCAGGTCTGTCGGATACCGGCGGGTGAGGAACGAAGTCATCGAAACAGGGGGGCGCATCCTGGAGTTGTCTCGTCTGGAGCAACGATTTCGTGCCTTGCGTCATCAGAAACTGCCGCCCACCACATGGTTGGACGTGAATCGGGTTTTTTTTGCACTGCTGGTACACGGTGATACGGACGAACCGCTACGCCTGCTGGGTACCATTGGTTATTCGCCACGTGTAGGAATGGTTGGTAAGTCTTTGCAGGACACGACTCCGAGCAAGTTGTATCTCTCGATACAATTGTTCGGCCTGGTGGATGCCCCAAGCTGGTCAACACGTTTATTCCACGCCCCGGATGCCTATCTTGATTGTGTCGAAAACGCCATTGTAATCGAGCCGGAAACCGGCAAGGAGATGGTGCCGGGTTGTCTGCTTACGCATATCGATAACAAGGGGCCGCCAGTATTTCAGCGTGAGACCCATATGCCTGAGCCGCGGATTTGTATTGAATACCCGAATCTGTATAACCGTATGGTGGTCGACTACGAAGAGCTGGCCAAGATGAAATTCATTGGCCGGTTTGATGCCAGCAAACTCAGCCGACCCTTGCTCGAACTCGAGACCATCGAACGGTTTCCGTTTCTTGAGTCGATGCTATTTGGGTTGCGGCCGCGGGAACGCAAACAAAAACGTCATGCCGCATTTGGCCATGAACATCTCCGGCTCTACTTTGGCTTTAAGGAAGTTTATCGTCTATTGATGGACCTGGCATCAAAGGACGTGCGCCAGATTGCAGAAAGTCGCGCGTTTATGGATACCCTCGCAGGCTATTCAGCTGGCGTGGCTGACGATCATACTGTCACAAACCATTCGCGTTGGGAGATCGCTAACTTCAGTACCGGCGGCCTGCTGGTGATCACGCGCGAAACATCTTTTACCGTTCCTATCCAGATCGGATCGCTTGTCGCCTTTTTCCCCAACAAAGATGTGAAGCGTCCCTTGCTGGGCTATGTCTCCCGAATCAATCGGCCCAGCGATCAGCAGGTGGATGTGGCTATTGTGCGGTTGTCCAGCCATGCGGAAGACGCAATCGTC
>JBECKZ010000129.1:0-11959 GCA_040235555.1 Thiohalomonadales bacterium
ACCACGACGTTATACATATCGCGCATGGCTGCCGCTCCCGTGCGTGTGGTGGAGCCTCGTATGACCACGCCTCCCCATTCTTTTGCCAACTGCGCCGGGATTTCACCATCCACCGACGGACTGATGAGAAAACCGATTTTCAATCCGCGTTTGATCAACTGGCGCATGTACCAGGTACAATAAAAATGGTGCTGGTGCCAATAACAGGGAATAAAGGGTTTTTGTGTGGCGCTGACCTGTTCGATGTGTTCTTCACCTTCGATTCGCACGACCCGGCAGGTGGACCAGATCAGACCGAAGAGCAGTTTGACGAGGGGTTTGAGCAAGGCGTAGCCGATACGCCTGGCGGGGGTCATTTCACGCATGTGGAATCCGTAGCGGTCAGAATACGAACATATATATAAGAGTACTTTATCATGCCAAGCCGCCTATAGTACACTTGTCGGATTACTCGCTCCCTGGATAATGCCTGCACAACACCCATGACGGTTGCTCCTTCGAATCATGCCATGCCGCTTCGCGGTCCCGATCTGCCCTACGATATACACACGACGACCGAGTCTTTCGAGCAGTTGCAGCAGTGGGTGGGCCAGTACGGGGACGTGTTTCCCATTACCCAAAAAATCCGCAAAGCCCCGGCGTTGTTCGTTAATGATCCGGATGTGATCAAACATATCCTGATTAAGAACAATAAGAATTACCTCAAGGGCGTCGGTTTCGAACGGGTCAAGATGTTGCTGGGCAACGGCATTATCGTCAGTGATGGCCCGTTCTGGCGTCGGCAACGCCGCATGATCCAGCCGGCGTTTGGTCGTGAGGTCATCGCCGAACTGACCGGACAGATCAAAACCCTGAACCTGGATCTGCTGACTCGCTGGCAACAACTGGCGCAAGACAACGCCAGTATCAATATCACGGAAGAGACCAATACCCTGGCTTTGCTGATCATCTTGCGCACGCTGTTCAGTGATGATCTGGAATTGATATACGAACAGTATCAGGGTAATCCGTTTGCGATGCTGACCGACGACTCGGCACGCGATTTAAAACTGGCAGTGAAATTTCGTGGCCTGACCAAAACGGTGGGTGATATTATCGAGATGCGTCGCCAGAGTAAGGCTGAGCGCATGGACTTCGTTTCCCTGTTCATGGCAGCGCGCGACAAGGATACAGACGAGCCCATGACAGACAAGGAATTGATCGATGAAGTCATGACCCTGATCGTTGCCGGTTCAGAGACCAGTGCCACCACTCTCAACTGGACCTGGTATTGTTTGTCGCAATATCCCGACGTCCTGGCCAGGTTGCAACAGGAAGTTGATCAGGCCAGTTATGACACTACCCCGGGGTTCGAACACATCGATGAACTACCTTATATCCGCCAGGTGGTAGAAGAGGTCTTGCGGATCTATCCACCGGTCTGGTTGTTTACCCGCAAGGCGATCGATCAGGACGAGATCAAGGGCATCACAATTGCACCGGCGACGGATATTTTTATTTCACCGTACTTCATGCATCGGCATCCGAATTACTGGCCACAACCGGAACACTTTGATCCGATGCGCTTTACCGAAGAGGCGAGCAAGGCACAACACAAGACCGCCTACATCCCGTTTTCTGCCGGTCCGCGTCGTTGCATCGGTGATTTCTTTGCTATGGTGGAAAGTCAGTTACATTTTGGTCTGATGTTGCGCCATCTCACCATGGAATATGTTACTGATCATCCCATCGAGTTGGCACCGGAAGTCAACCTGCGTACCCGTTACCCCATTACCATGCGTTTACATTCACGAAACTAGTTATTGCCATGTTTGATTATCCTAATCTTAATGCCGCGCTCATCGCCCAGGCGAAGTCCGATAAATGGATCACCTTCATTGAAGGCAAACAGGACCAACGCCGTATCAGCTATACCCAGTTGTGCGATCGCGCCAGCATGTTGTTATTTGATTTTCAGGAAGCCGGTCTTAAACCCGGTGACCAGTTGATTATTCTGCAAAAAGACAATCAGACTTTTGTCGAGGCATTCTGGGCCTGTTTGTTTGGTGGTATTGTGCCGGTGCCGATTGCCGTGGGCATCAGTGACGAGCATCGTGCCAAGTTATTCCGGGTCTTTACCAAACTGGAACGACCACATTTGTATACCACGCAGGAAAACCTGGACCGCCTGAACGCGTTTGCCGAGCAATATGGTCTGCATGAGTCCATGCAGACCATTCGCAGCAAGACCCAGTTGTCCAACTTGATGGAAGACCATGAGGACCGCGGTGTTCACTTTACTCCGCAACTGGACGATGTGTGTTTTATCCAGTTCTCTTCCGGATCCACCAGTGAACCCAAGGGGGTGGTGCTGACCCATCGCAATGTGCTGGTAAACCTGAATGCCATCGCGCAAGGGGCAGGTTATACCCCGGACGACATCAGCCTGAGCTGGATGCCGCTGACCCACGACATGGGTCTGCTGGGTTTTCACCTGAACATGATTGCTGTGGGCATGAGTCAGTGCCTGATGCCAACCGATCTATTCAGTCGCCGTCCTTTATTGTGGATGGAAAAAGTCAGTGAGTTGCAGGCCACGGTAACCTGTTCGCCCAATTTCGGTTACAAACACTTCCTCAAGGCACTAGGCAATAAAACTCTGGAAGACGTCGACCTATCGCAGGTGCGCGTTATCTATAATGGTGCCGAACCTATTTCTATTGATCTTTGCCAGAAGTTTAACAAAACCCTGGCTCCTTACAAATTATCGGATACGGCGATGTTTACCGTATATGGTCTGGCCGAGGCAACACTGGCAGTCGCCTTTCCCATTCAGGGCGTACCTTATCGTGCTATGTACGTGGACCGGCATGCAATGCGCATGGGCGACGTGGTACACGAGGTTTCTCCATCGCATGTTGATGCTGTCGGTTTTGCCATCGAAGGCAGACCGGTACCGGATATGCAGGTGAAGATCACGAATGACACTAACAAGACACTACCGCCCAATCATATCGGTCTGGTACTAATCAAAGGCCCGAGCGTGACTGCCGGTTATTACCTGGATGAAGATGCAAATCGTGAAGCACTGACAGGTGATGGCTGGCTGAATACCGGTGACCTCGGTTTTCTCACCAATGAAGGTGAATTAGTTATTACCGGACGGGAGAAGGACATTATTTTTTCCAATGGTCAGAATTATTATCCTCACGATATCGAAACAGTGGCTTTGCAGTTGCAGGAACTGGAACTGGGCAAAGTCGTTGCCTATGGTCTGCGGCAGCCTAATGCGCAATCTGATGAATTGTTGATCTTTATTCTGTATCGCGCTGATATTAACGACTTTATCGGCATGGCGCGTGACGTGATGCGTCATATCAATGAGCAGACCGGACTGGAAGTGGCGCAGGTGATCCCGGTCAATCGTATCCCCAAGACCACCAGCGGTAAGCTGCAACGGCGTCTGTTGGGTGATGCTTATCTCGATGGTGATTACGATGAAGCCATTGCGAAAATTCAGTCGCAGCTGGAGGCAGCACATGTGCAGGACACTGGCGATCTGAGTCTGAATGAATTTCGTATCAAGGCGATCTTCAACGAAGCAGTCAAGGACAAGGAGATCGGTGTGCATGACAATGTGTTTGAGACTGGCATCAGTTCCCTGACTCTGACCGAGATCCATCAGGAGATCGATGATGTCTGGCCTGGCGTCGTCGATGTCACCGACATGTTCGAACATCAGACGATTGCCGAACTGGCTGCATTTGTTGATAGCAAGGTAACAGATTAGCTGTGTCGTCATTGCGCCGCACGTAGTTGCTGGCGGCGGATAATGTATTTTTCCAGTTCTACCAGTAAAAAGATGCTCATCGCGACGGCTATGACTTTCGACCAGTCTGAGAGATAAAGGCCTTCGCTGCCAAACAAGGACTGCATGATCGGCAAATAGGTATAAAACAACTGCAGAATTAGCAGCCCCCCGGTCGCATACAGGACATAACGATTACCGAAGAATCCTGCCTTATTGAAGATAGGCTGTAATAAATAACGCGTGTTGAACAGATAAAACACCTCGAACATGACCAGCGTATTTACTGCGATGGTCTGGGCACGAGCCAGGTTATAACCGGCATCCAGTGCCTGCCAGAACAAGCCGAATGTTCCAGCCAGCACCACCAGTGAAACCAGGATCACCCGCCAGACCAGGAAGCGGGACAACAATGGTTCGTCGTGCGCACGCGGTTTTCGTTGCATGATATCGGTTTCTGCCGGTTCAAACGCCAGACTCAATGCCAGCGTTACCGCCGTGACCATATTGACCCACAGGATCTGTAACGGTGAGATGGGCAATGCTGTGCCGAGCAACACGGCAGCGATAATCGTGAGGGCTTCACCACCGCTGGTTGGCAGTGTGTAGATAATTGCTTTTTTCAGATTGTCGTAGACAGTTCGACCTTCCTCGACAGCGGCGGCAATAGATGCAAAGTTATCATCGGTCAGCACCATCTCAGCAGCTTCTTTTGCCACCTCGGTACCTTTGTGGCCCATGGCAATACCGACATCGGCACGTTTCAAGGCCGGGGCATCATTGACGCCGTCACCGGTCATGGCCACGATGTGGTGATTGGCCTGGAGTGCGCTGACCAGGCGCAGTTTGTGTTCGGGGCTGGTACGGGCAAAGATGTGCGTCTCCTCGACGGTTTTTCGCAAGGCCTCATCATTCAACTGATCGATTTGTTCACCACTGAGCACAGTGTCGGCATTGATAAAGCCCATCGTTCTACCGATGGCGCTGGCGGTAATGACGTGATCGCCCGTGATCATCTTCACGCTGATGCCGGCACGCCGACAGTTTGCCACCGCATGGATGGCATCTATGCGTGGAGGGTCAATCATCCCAATGATGCCCAGCAAGGTCAGGTCTTTGTCGATATTGTGATACGAGAGCACCCCTTTTTCGGCACTGACCGTCTTACTGGCAATGGCCAGTAAGCGCAGCCCGGACTGCGCCATGGATCGCATCTGCATCTCCCAGTAAGCCTGGTCCAGGGTTTCTTCTGTATCCCCGTGTTGTTGCCGGCGTGACATGGCAATGATTTTTTCCGGTGCGCCTTTGACGTAGATGTAACCATGACCGTGATGGTCGTGATGCAGACTGGCCATGAACCGGTGTTGGGATTCGAAGGGGATGACGTCCATGCGGGGGAACGATTCAGTCAGCATTTGTGTATTCAGTCCAGCCTTGTTAGCCACACTCAACAATGCGCCTTCAGTCGGATCACCATGCAACTTCCAGCCATTGGCTTCCTGGCTGAGATGTGCGTCGTTGCACAAGGCGCCGGCCTGGAGCAGTTGTGTGAGTACCTTGTCTTGCAAGGGATCTATGGATTGGGCAGCATGTAAAAATTCGCCATGAAAGTCATAACCGCTACCCGTGACCTCAAGCTGGTGTGTCAGGGTGACAATGCGTTGCACCATCATTTCATTGTGGGTCAGGGTGCCGGTCTTGTCGGTACAGATCACGCTCACGGAACCCAGGGTCTCGACGGCCGGCAGTCGCCGGATGATGGCGTTACGCCGGGCCATGCGCTGGACACCGATGGCCAGAGTGATGGTCATGATCGCCGGTAGCCCTTCGGGAATGGCCGCTACTGCCAGGCCGACGGCCGCGAGAAACATATCCGTCAATTTGAAGTGGTGAATGAAAACGCCAAAGAGAAATGTGAACAAGGTCAGTCCACCAATGGCGAAGGTCAGCAGATTGCCGAAGTGGGTCATTTGCTGAAGCAGGGGGGTGGTGAGTCGTTCGACACTACCGAGTAAACGGGTGATGCGACCGATCTCGCTATCGTCACCGATAGCGATAACTACCCCATAGGCCTGACCATAACTGACCAGGGTACCGGAATAGGCCATGCATTTGCGATCACCGATCACAGCATTTTCTGCAACCATGTCACTGGTTTTGCTGACCGGGATGGATTCCCCGGTGAGCATGGCTTCCTCGATGCGCAAGTCCTTGACTCGAAACAGGCGCAGGTCAGCCGGAACCTTATCACCGGATTGGAGCATGACAACATCACCCGGGACCAGCTCTTCCGCAGGAATGCTCAGGATATGACCATCGCGTTTGACATTGGCCCGTTGTGACAATAATTGCTGGATGGCCTGCAGGGCCTTTTCCGCTTTGCCTTCCTGGATAAAGCCGATTAAGGCGTTGATTAAGACCACACCAATAATCACCCCGGTATCCAGCCAGTGTGCCAGCAGGATGGTGATGGCAGCGGAGCCTAGCAGGACATAAATCAGAACATTATGGAATTGCCGGAAGAAACGTGACCAGGCACTACGGGGTTTCAGCTCCGGCAGGCGATTGGGGCCGTATTGCTGCTGGCGTTGGGTAATTTCCGCGCTCGACAGGCCATCGGGCTGGCTATGAAAGTGGGCAAAGGTTTCCTCGGCACGACGGGTGTGCCAAGGAAATATGCTTGTGTCAGTATTGTTTGCCATCCTGGATGCCTGGCGGTCACAGAAACCCGCAACGATGCTGTATATTTCTGATTTGAAAGATTAAAATACCCGGCCTCAATGCACGTAGTAAAGGCCTGTTTTGTCTGATATGACTGTTCGTACCCGTTTTGCTCCCAGTCCCACCGGTTATTTACACATCGGCGGCGCCCGCACTGCCTTGTTTTCCTGGCTGTATGCCCGCAAGCATGGCGGCAAATTTATCCTGCGCATCGAAGATACCGATCTGGAGCGCTCTACCGCCGAATCCGTCAATGCCATTCTGGAAGGCATGACCTGGTTGGGGCTCGAATATGATGAAGGTCCGTTTTATCAAACACAGCGCTTTGATCGCTATAAACAAATCATCCAGCAGCTGATCGACGGTGGCCATGCCTATCGCTGTAATTGCAGCAAGGAGCGCATCGACACCTTGCGTGAGGCGCAAATGGCACGCAAGGAAAAACCACGTTACGATGGGCACTGCCGTCACCAACAGGTCAGTGCCGATGACCCCCATGTGGTGCGCTTCAGGAATCCGCTGGACGGGCAGGTGGTCATCGACGATCTGATTCGCGGTCGCGTGATCATTCAGAATTCGGAACTGGATGATCTGATCATTCAGCGCACGGACGGTTCGCCTACCTACAACCTGACTGTAGTGGTGGATGACTACGACATGCAGATCACCCATGTGATTCGCGGCGACGATCATCTGAACAACACGCCACGCCAGATAAATATCCTGCAGGCCATTGGTGCGCCAATCCCGGTGTATGCGCACGTCCCGATGATCCTGGCCGAAGACGGTGCCAAGCTCTCCAAGCGTGTGCATGGCGAATCGGTGAGTGTGATTCAGTATCGTGAAGAAGGCTATTTGCCCGAGGCGCTGCTCAATTATCTGGTGCGCCTTGGCTGGTCACACGGCGATCAGGAAATCTTTTCCATCGATGAAATGCTGCAGTTGTTCGATATCCATGATGTCAATAATTCGGCTTCCAGCATCAATGTCAGCAAATTACTCTGGTTGAACCAGCAATACCTGAAAGACAAGCCGCCGGAATACATTGCCCATCATTTGAGTTATCACCTGGGTAAACTTGACATTGACCCCAGTACCGGGCCGGATCCGATTGAAGTGGTTCAGGTACAACGGGAACGTGCACAGACCCTGAAAGAGTTGGCAGATATCTGCGTGTTTTTTTATAAAGACTTTGCCGCCTATGACGACAAGGTGGCGGGTAAACACTTTACCCAGGATTCGGCGCCAGTCCTGAAACGGCTGTTACAACAGCTCACGGACATTGTCGACTGGCAGCAAAGCACGATTCACGAAGTCGTGCATGGCACCGCCGAGGCACTGGGTTTAAAGATGGGCAAGGTGGCAATGCCCTTGCGCATGGCCATCACCGGCGGTACCCCGTCACCCGGTCTGGATGTCACCCTTTACATGGTGGGCAAAACGCGCACCTTGCAACGGATAGAGTTGGCTCTGGAATATATTGATCAGCATGCCGCATAACGGATACCGCGCTTTCACAGCGGCGACAGGAACGTATTTATGACAGAAGAAGTAAAAACGCCAACCAACTTTATTCGCCAGATCATCGATGCCGATCTTGCAGCAGGAAAAAATAACGGCAAGGTTGCCACGCGTTTTCCACCGGAACCCAATGGCTATTTACACATTGGCCATGCCAAATCGATTTGCCTGAATTTTGGTATTGCCCAGGATTATCACGGTACCTGTAACCTGCGCTTCGACGATACCAACCCACACAAGGAAAATATCGAGTTTGTTGAATCCATCAAACGTGACGTGGAGTGGTTGGGCTTCAAGTGGTCGGCGCTGTTTTATGCGTCGGATTATTTTGACAAGCTGTATCAATTCGCGATTGATCTGATCAAGCAAGGCAAGGCCTATGTGGATGATCTCAATGCCGAGGAAATCCGCCAGTATCGTGGCACCCTGACCGAACCGGGCAAGAACAGTCCGTATCGCGATCGCAGCGTGGAAGAAAATCTCGATCTGTTCCAGCGCATGCAGGCTGGTGAATTCGAGGACGGCAGCCGCGTCTTGCGGGCCAAGATCGACATGGCCTCACCCAATATCAATTTGCGCGACCCGACGATATATCGTATCCGGCGTGGCGCTGTACATCATCAGACCGGTTCCGAATGGTCGATCTATCCCATGTACGATTACACCCATTGTGTATCGGATGCATTGGAAGGCATTACTCATTCCCTGTGCACGCTGGAATTTGAAGATCATCGTCCCCTGTATGACTGGTTCCTGGATCAACTGGATGTACCGTGTCATCCGCGGCAGATCGAGTTCTCGCGCCTGAATCTCGAATATACGGTGATGAGCAAGCGCAAGTTAACCGATCTGGTAAACGAAGGCCACGTCGATGGCTGGGATGATCCACGCATGCCCACCATCGCCGGTCTGCGCCGACGCGGTTATACACCAGCGTCCTTGCGCGAGTTTGCGCGCCGCATTGGCATCACCAAGGCCGATAACACCGTGGAGATGGGCGTGCTCGAAGATTGTATCCGCGAAGATCTCAATGAGATTGCACCGCGGCGTATGGCGGTGCTCAATCCGATCAAGGTGGTCCTGACCAACTATCCAGAGGGCCAGAGCGAGCAGCTGACTGCGCCGAGTCATCCGCAGAAACCGGAGATGGGTGAACGTGAGTTGCTATTCAGTCGGGAACTGTATATCGATCAAAACGATTATATGGAAACCCCACCGAAAGGTTTCAAGCGCCTGGTGACCGGCGGGGAAGTGCGCCTGCGCAATGCCTATGTGATCCGGTGTGACGAGGTGATCAAGGATGGCCACGGCAACGTGATCGAGCTGCGCTGCAGTTATGACTCGGACACCCTGGGCAAGAACCCGGAAGGACGCAAAGTCAAGGGCGTGATCCACTGGGTCGAGGCGAATAATGCGATTGAGGCGGAAGTGCGGCTGTATGATCGCCTGTTCACCCAGGCCAACCCCGACAAAAGTGGCGATTACCGGGAAGTACTAAATCCGGACTCCTTACTCAGCCTGGCCCGGTGCTATCTCGAGCCTGCCCTGGCTCAGGCCCGGCCCGGTACCCAGTTCCAGTTCGAGCGTGAGGGCTATTTCTGCCTGGATGAGATGCACGTCCATGGACAAAAGCCGGTCTACAATCGCACCGTGACCCTGCGCGATACCTGGGCCAAACAGGAGCAAAAGGGATAATTAGAACCTTTTCAAAATTACTGCGCATGACGGGACGGCGTTAAAATTGAACTCAAAATGCTCATTGACTACGTGTCAATTCCGCTTTTTTGTTCGTTTTTGCCTTGTCTCGTCTACGCTCGTGACATTTTGAACTAGGTTCTACTAACCGTTTGATTTTTAGTAAAAAAATCATATCGGGGGCGAAGGAAAATATTGACATCACGTAGCGACTTAAGTAGAGTGCGCGCTTCGTTTTTGGGGCTATAGCTCAGCTGGGAGAGCGCTTGCATGGCATGCAAGAGGTCGGCGGTTCGATCCCGCCTAGCTCCACCAAAGTTCTGCGGGGCAGGACAAGGGAAGGCCCCGGAGGCAGCATGTATCGAGCCGGACTTATCGCGATATATATAGGTATAGGCTTAGTGGCTGTCGGACTGATCGTCGGTTTTACCTTCATGTTTATGGGTAACGACAATCTGGCCAAATTTTTGATCGGCCTGGTGCCGATCGGTTTTTTGAGTTTATTGACGGGCACGGTAACCACGCTGTTATCACCCCCCAAAGATAAATAGTAACGTTTTGTTAGACCTAGGCTAAGTTTCAAAACGTCCCCATCGTCTAGAGGCCTAGGACACCGCCCTTTCACGGCGGCGACAGGGGTTCGACTCCCCTTGGGGACGCCACTTTATTCCCACAGCCGACGCCGATTCGATAATGAATCCGGCAGTCGAGCGTGTCGGGGTCTAAGTTGATGCGATCGACTAGCCCCATCAGACTGTCTTTCAGCGCCTCTCTGCCCATTTTCTTGATGTTTTGGGTGGTACCTTTGAGGATTCGTGAGACCTCAGCTTCCGTGATAGAAGCCAGTGAGGTGGATGACTTGGTCTCGGTTTCCCGCCGGGCAATCTCCTCCAAAAGCGACTTACGGCGCGCTTCTATTTCT
Organism: Thiohalomonadales bacterium; assembly: GCA_040235555.1. Classification (GTDB taxonomy): domain Bacteria; phylum Pseudomonadota; class Gammaproteobacteria; order UBA6429; family Thiohalophilaceae; genus RI-92. The sequence continues at coordinate 10,647 of JBECKZ010000129.1, forward strand.
TCCACTTTTCTTAGCGCAGGGGCAGGATCAGACATCTGAAGCGCGATATCCATCGCCCGGGAAATTTGTGTACTCAGATTGTCCGCCTCGACGCGCAAGGTCTGAACCAGCTCACTTTGGACGCCGTTAGTTTGCTTCCTGGCCTCTTCCATGAGGCGTTTCACGAACGTCGTCGAATTTAAATCATGTACGAGTTGGCTTATCACCGCATTGTCGAGGCTGGTGAGGTCGACACGACGATGCTTCTTACCATTTGACGGTTTAGTACGGTAATAACGTTTGCCATCACTAAACCAGGAGTCGTTAGCGGGTGTCTTGAGTATGCCTGTCAGTAGGTAAGTGGCAGGGGTGCGTCTCGCCTTGGCCATAGGGCTGTCTTCAAGCTGCGCAAGCAGAGTTTCTGCCTCTTCAGTCGTAATCAATGCATCATGCGTATCATGATTGATAACCCACTCACTTCGGGGGCGTCGTTTTGTTTTACCCTTATATCCCCCTTTCTTCGTATGTTGCAGGATACCGCCACGGTGAAATTCATTGCGCACGTTCCAAACAGTATGGCCTGCATAGGTGAGCGCGTTCCATTCCATACCGATGAGTGTGGTGTTCGCTAAGGTTAACCCGGATTCTGATTTCGCGAATTGCCGGGAATGACCGGCGGCGCGCAGCTTGAGATAACGCGCGATCTGATGTGATGCTTCTGTTGATACGAGCCGTGTTTTCACTACAGGTTGACCATCGCGAATTGCGCCAGTTTCGATTTGCTGGCGGCGATACCCAATAGGTGCTCTGCCACCCGCACGGTAGCCTTGTCGAACGTTTTCAGCCATGCCCGCCAATCCTTTTTCCCGAGACATTAAACTGTGCAATTCATCAAATATTTGCATGATACTGATAATAACGTTATCCATGATGGGATTAGATTCGGGAATCTTAGAATAAAGGATTTGTACACCGTGTTTCTGCGCTTCATGATTAAATACCTGTGCCATGTATTGGCGACGCGAGAGGCGGCTTGTATCAAGTACAAGAATGGTGTCCCAATCGCGAGTAGTAGAGCTCAGATCGTGTAGTAGACTTTGAAACCCGGGTCGGTTTTCGTCTTTAGCGGATTCGACGATATCCGTATATTCGTTGACAATCAGCATGTCTTTGGTCCGTGCAAGTTGTTCTAGATCGTGTCTCTGTGCGGAGATGGCAACATCGCTGCGGTCTTTGCTTGAACGAAGATATAGTGCGGCACGTTTCTTTTGGGTCATGGTCTTTCCTAGTTTCTTTCTTCAGAAATCTAAGATACTTAATCGTGTGGTATTAGC
>JBECKZ010000145.1:0-26851 GCA_040235555.1 Thiohalomonadales bacterium
GGTCAAGGTCATCGGTGTGCCGGTGGAAAACTCAATGTATGCAGTCGGCCTCAACGTCAAGATGAAACCGTTTGATGATGTGCGGGTACGCAAGGCGATCGCCTATGCGATACCGTACGATGAAATATTCAAACTCGCCGCCTATGAGCGCGGCATCAAGATGTACGGTGGCAAGTCATTCACACCCAAGACAATTGAATGGCCACAACCGTTTCCCTATCACACCGACTATGCCAAGGCGAAGGCGTTGTTGAAAGAGGCCGGGCATGCCAAGGGTTTTGAAGTGCCTCTGTCCATCAATCTGGGGCTGGCCTACTGGATGGAACCGACAGCATTGTTGATCCAGGAAAGCCTGGGCAAGGTCGGCATCAAGGTGACAATCAACAAGATCCCGGGTGCCAGCTGGCGTACCAAGGCACTGGTGGAAAAAGGTTTAATCTTCCACATGAAGTCCTTTGGTGGCTGGTTGAATTATCCCGACTACTATTTCTACTGGGTCTACGAACATGGTCACCTGTTCAACTCCATGAATTACAACAGCCCTGAAGTTGAGAAACTGGTGGGTGAAACCTTGTATATGCCGACCACGGATCCAAAATATGCACCGAATGTAAAAAAACTGATCAAGATTGCATTCGATGAGGTACCGCTGATTCCTATTTGGCAGCCATTCCTGGATGTGGCCATGCAAAAAGATGTGGGCGGGTACGAGTACTGGTTCCACCGGCAGATTGATTGCCGCACGATCAAAAAGACCTAGCAGTCCCTAGCGTCTATGTGGAAGACATTGCAGACGGTCCTGGGTCGATTGCTCCAGGCGATACCTGCCATCATCGGGATTATTATCGTTACGTTTGTGTTGACCCGGGCCTTGCCCGGGGATCCCGCGGTGTATTTTGCCGGGCCGGCAGCGGACAAGGAATCGATTGCGGCAATTCGTCACGAACTGGGGCTGGATAAACCTATGTATGCCCAGTTCGTGATCTACGTTGAAAATCTTTTTCATGGCAATTGGGGGACATCACTGACGACCGGACGTCCGGTGATCGAGGAGCTGGGGCGGCGTCTGCCGGCCTCGATCGAACTGACATTGTGCGCGCTTATCTTTGCCGTGGTGATCGCCTTGCCACTCGGTATGCTCTCAGCGACGCGGCCGGACAGCTGGATCGATCACGTGACGCGGGTGCTGGTGACGATGGGGGTTTCCCTGCCGACATTTTTCACCGGATTGTTTTTTATTTATTTATTTTATTACAAGCTCGGTATCGCGCCTTCGCCGCTTGGTCGTCTCGATGTTGTGTATTTGTCGCCACCCAAGGTCACAGGCTTTTATCTGATCGATAGTCTGATCGCGGGTGACTGGGAAATATTTTTTGCCTCACTGAAACAGTTAATCCTGCCGGCCATTACACTGGGCCTGTTCGTATTGGCACCACTGGCGCGCATGACCCGGGCCTCGATGCTCCAGGTCCTCGCCAGCGATTTCATCCGTACGGCGCGGGCCAACGGCCTGCCAGCGCGAAAAGTGCTGCTGACTTACGGTTTTCGTAATGCCTTGCTGCCCATCCTGACTACCATGGGCATGGTGTTTTCCTTCCTGCTGGGTTCCAACGTGCTGGTGGAAAAAGTGTATGCCTGGCCGGGAATTGGCTCATTTGCTATCGAGGCACTGGTGGCCTCGGATTATGCCGCGGTACAGGGTTTTGTGCTGGCAATGGCGATCCTCTATGTCATGCTTAATCTGCTGATCGACGTGGCCTATACCCTGGTCGACCCACGGGTGAAGTTTTCGGGTGGGTAAGCATGAGTATGATTAATTTGAAACACATCCGCTATGTCCTGACTGAAAACCCGCTCACCCTGGTGTCGTTTTCGCTATTTCTGATGTTTGTGGTGATCGCCATCATCGGCCCGAGTCTGGTACCGTACGACCCATTGGCCAGCGAGACACAATACGCCCTGCAACCACCATCAACTTTACATTGGTTTGGCACCGATCAACTGGGACGCGATATCTTCAGCCGGGTGATCGTGGCAACCCGACTCGATTTCTTCATCGCATTGGTCGCGGTATTATTATCATTTGTCATAGGCAGTGTGCTGGGAGCCGTTGCCGGTTACTTTGGTGGCTGGTGGGATCGCATCGTTGGTCGTCTGCTTGATACCATCATGGCCTTTCCATTGTTCGTGCTGGCAATGGCGATCGTCGCAGCCATGGGCAATACGGTGGAGAACATCGTATATGCCACCGCGATCATCAATCTGCCATTTTATGCCCGGGTGGCGCGTGCAGAGGTCAACGTGTTACGCAATGCCCCGTTCGTCGAGGCGGCTCTGGTCTCCGGTAATTCGCATTTTAAACTGCTCAGCATGCAGATCTTTCCCAACGCGATGCCGCCAATGATGGTGCAGCTGTCACTGAACATGGGCTGGGCGATCCTCAATGCAGCGGGTCTTTCGTTTATCGGTCTGGGCGTTAAACCACCGGACGCGGAGTGGGGCATCATGGTGGCCGAAGGCGCGAATTACATCATCTCCGGAGAATGGTGGGTGGCCCTGTTTCCCGGAGCAGTACTGATGCTCGCCGTATTTTGTTTTAATCTGCTGGGTGATGGACTGCGTGACATCTTCGATCCGAGGAAACGCACATGACGATCCCCTTGCTTCAGGTACAGGACCTGTGCGTGAACTTCCAGACCCGACTGGGCCAGGTACGTGCGCTGGAAAACATTAATTTCAGCATCAACAAGGGCGAAACCGTTGCCGTTGTCGGGGAGAGTGGCTCGGGCAAGTCGGTGACAGCCTCGGCAATCCTGGGCATTCTCGACAAGGCAGGGCGGGTCGATAAGGGTGAAATCGTGTTTGCCGGGATGAAGTTACTGGCATTTTCACAGCGGGAACTCAGTGAAATCCGTGGCCGCGAGATTGCCATGATCTTCCAGAATCCGCGTGCAGCACTGAATCCCATTCGCAGTGTTGGCCGTCAGATCGAAGACGTCCTACAGACACATGGTCCGGTGGCGCAAGGTGATTTGCGTGAACGTGCATTGTCTGCGCTGCGCGATGTCAACATCAGCAGCCCGGAGCATCGGTATCACCAGTATCCGTTTGAATTATCCGGTGGCATGTGTCAGCGCGTCATGATTGCAATGGCGATCAGTTGTCGGCCGTCGTTGTTGATCGCCGACGAACCGACGACCGGTCTTGATGTCACGACCCAGGCCAACATCATGGACCTGATAAAACAAAAGGCCACGGAATTGAACATGTCGACGCTGCTGATTACGCATGATCTCAATATGGCGGCTCAGTATTGCGATCGGATCGTCGTCATGCACGCCGGTCACGTGGTGGAATCGGCAACCACAGCCGAATTGTATGCCAACCCCTCACACCCTTACACGCAAAGGCTGATTGCCGCCACACCCGCAGACCATGGGAGTGTCGACGATATCGCTGCGATCCCCGGTAATCTGCCCAACTTATTACATGACACACCGAATTGCCGGTTTGCCGCACGCTGTGAGTGGGTAGAAGAAAAATGCCGTTCTGAACCGCTGGCATACGTACAGCTTGGTGCCAGTCATGAAGTCGCCTGTTGGAGAGCACAGTACTATGCATCTGCTTGAAGTCTCCGAGCTGCATAAACACTATCTGGTGAAGCAGCACCAACGCGGCATCATCGATTCCCTGCGAGCCTATACGCGAACGGGCACAAAGGCGCATTCCTATCTGCATGCACTGGATGGCGTCAGTTTTCATATCGGTGAAAACGAAAGTGTTGGACTGGTCGGTGAATCGGGTTGCGGTAAATCCACGCTGGTCAGGGCAATTTGTCGACTACTGGATATCACTAGCGGTTCGATTGAATTAAAAGGTCACAATATCGGTGCGATTTCGGCCAATCGATTTGTACATGCGGCGGAGCGTGCCCAGATCCAGGTGGTGTTCCAGGATTCACACGAGAGTCTGAATCCGCGCTACAGCGCCTGTCAGTGTATTGCCGACCCGCTGAAAAACCTGCTCAAGCTGCGCAAACCTGTTGAACTGAAACAACGCATCGAGTCATTGGTGGAAAAAGTCAATTTTCCCGTCGAACTGCTATCGCGTCTGCCACACCAGTTGTCAGGCGGGCAAAAAGCGAGAGTTAACATTGCACGAGCCATTGCGGTGGAACCACAATTGCTTATCCTGGATGAACCCACTTCTGCTCTGGATGTATCAGTGCAGGCGCTCATTTTGCGTTTGCTGGTCAACTTGCGTGAAGAGCTGAATACCAGTTATCTGTTTGTCAGTCATGACCTCAACGTTGTGCGCATGGTCTGCGATCGCATCATTGTGATGTACATGGGTAAAATCGTGGAGGCGGGGGATGCGCAAACCCTGTTTTATCAACCTTCCCACCCTTATACCCAGGCTCTGATATCTGCGATCCCCTCGAAAAATGCCGGGAAACGGATTATGCTGAGTGGCGAGATCAGTAGCCCGATTGATCCGGACCCAAACGTATGCCGATTTTACAGCCGTTGTCCCAGACGGGAACAGAAGTGCAAAGAGCAAGCACCCCCCTTACACCAGATTTCACCACAGCACAGTGTGGCCTGTCATTTTGTCTGAGTCATTGTCGGGACTGACAGCAAGCGCATTATGGGCCGATTATCGCTATCAATTTTTAAAAAATCGTATGGCGCCTATGCGCTGTTACTTTTAACTACACTGTTCTGGGCCGGGAATATTGTCGTCGGTAAAGGCTTGCGCGATGCGATCAGCCCGGTAAGCCTGGCCTTTTTTCGTTGGGCTCTGGCTTCCTTGATCGTCCTGCCGTTGAGCCTGTCATCCTTGCGCCAGGACTGGCGCGCCATCGTGCAGGGCTGGCGCATTATTCTATTACTGTCCGTGCTTGGCATCAGCGCGTTTAACACGATCCTGTATTTTTCAGCCCACAGCACCGCAGCTACGAACATTGCCTTGATTCAGACTTCCATGCCGGTGTTTGTGGTCATCCTGTCCTTTGTATTTTTTGCCCAGGCGATCACGCGAGCCATGTTGACCGGTGTAATTCTCGGTATCAGCGGAGCGCTGTTTGTGATCTTGAAAGGGCAGCTGCTATCTTTACAATCCCTGCATCTTGCTATTGGTGACCTCAGCATGGTCATTGCGACTTTTATTTATGCCTTGTATTCGGTGTTATTGCCGAAGGCACCTCGTCTGCATCCCTTGAGTTTTCTTGCTGTTACGTTTGTGCTGGGGACCTTGATCCTGTTACCGTTTTTTGTCTGGGAACGTGCCGTTTTACCCCCAATTGTTTTTACGCCAAAGCTGGAAATCCTGATTATCTACGTTGCAGTGTTTCCCTCCATCCTTGCCTATTTATTCTGGAATCACGGGGTGGCAGTAATTGGATCCAGCACTACCGGGTTGTTTGCCTGTTTCATTCCGGTGTTTACACCTGTCATTGCCTCGCTGTTTCTGGGTGAGACGCTGCACGCCTATCATGCCGTCGGCCTCGTAATGATTATTGCCGGCGTATTGCTGGTGCATGGCGCCAAATCGCGACGAGTCGGCACATACACTGCTGATGTCGAAAAGGATGCGGGACGACGCTGACTGTAATCAACTCAGCCGAGCTGACGGGACAGAAAATCGAGAGTGCGTGGCCAGGAAACCCGGCTTGCGTCTTCGCGATAGCGCTGCGGATTCACGAAATTCAGAAAGGCATGCCCGGCCCCGGGGTAACTATAGAACTCATGCGCTTTGCCAAGTCGTGTCAACTCCGTATCATATTTTTCCATATCGTCTGGGGACGGATTTGTATCGTCACCGCCGAAATGAAATAACAGCGGACAATGCAGATCGGCGCTGAGTGAAAAGGGTGTAGGGCCTTCGCCCCATGAGCGCATGATATTGCCGCCGTAGTAGGCTACGCAGGCACGAAGGTGCGGATTGCGCGCTGCCATCAGGTAGGCGACGCGGCCACCCATACAAAAACCGATGATGCCGAGCCGGGATTCGTCTACCAGGGGATATCCACGCAGGTAATCCACCGTCGCGTTGACGTCGGTTTCCACATCGCGATCACGCAGTTGCCGCATGTTTTCCAGCATGTCACTTTGGCGCATGTTGAGTCGGTGATACAAATCCGGTGCCGCAACAAAGTATCCTGCTTCCACCAGTCGTGACAGCATCGCGTGGACAAAGGTATCCACGCCACCTGCATGCATGATTACCACTATTGCCGCAAAAGTCTCTTTGCCGGTATCCGGCCAGGCGGTTTGTAGCGCCATCGTGCGGTTGCCGGAGGGTATTGTGACAGTGAGTGAGTGCATGCGATCTCCTTACATAGCAGGTGCTATCAGTAGGCGCGAGACTGCAATGTACTGGCGTTGTACCGTTGGCTTATGGGCGAGTGTGCGGCCCATAAGTTTCGAATAGATCAGGCGACTTTATCGCTGGATCGGAATTCCTCGGTGAGTTTCTGTTCCAGCATCTTTTCCTTGGCTATCAGTAGCTTGAAGCGAGCGCTGTTTGCAAGAAATTCACGTGTGCCGACGATGAAGACCACAATACCCAGTGCCATCAGGACAAAGCCGGAGATCTCGAAAAATTGATGGTGAATGAGCCTTACAAAGGCAATGCCCAGAGCAAATAGCGCCATCGCGGTACGCCCATAGGCAAGAAAGGTTCGCTTATTGGCCAGGACAGTGCGGTCCAGAGCCAGCCAGTCGCGCAGAATCATTTCCTCTCGCTTGAATCGTTCATATGGATCGTTAATCACAATTAACCTCTTTGTTAGTATTTACAACACTACACATAAGGACCCGTAGCAACGGGTAAGGTTTCGATACGTCCTGGAAAGAGTAGTGCCAGGGTACTTACGGACAGCAGATAAACATCTACAGTCGAACTCTGAATCGAGTTAGCGGGGTGAAACCGAGGCGGCATGATACGGGGTTCACGATTATGACGTCAAGCTGACAGCGTTGTAAGTATTTGGTTTTACAAAAAAGCGCCTGCAATATTGCTCAGATTTGCCTGCAACCAACAATGCAGAACAGGCAGGTCATGAAGCGGTGTTGCGGTCGCCGCAATTATTATGGATTCCCTTGAGTAGGCACCTACCTGTGTAGAGCACCATCGCCTGGTTTGATTGCGACGGAAATCGAGCGATGAGGGTACAAAAGCACTGTTTTGTCACGTTTACGACAGACTTTGCACACAAACTGCACAGGCTGAAATAGCTTAGTCCTTGATATTTCTAGGATCATGCCATGGCCCTGTTTTTGCATTCACAAAATTAATTTATTTTTCATCTCCCGGTCAGCGAGCGGTCATCTTGATCGCTGAGCATAACGGCCGGGTAGCGTTTTTAATGTTGAAACGGGATAAAGCGCTATGGCCTTTGAAAATGCAGGATTTTTTGTTATTGGACTTACCCGACACGGCACTAAGTTTCGGCCTTCAGACTGGGTAGAACGGATTGCCAGTGTCTTTGCCCAGTTTGATGCACAGCGGCGGCTTCGTTACAACCCGATGGTCATGCCGGTGCTACGCGCGGGTGTGTACGGCTTGTTTGTCGCAAGCAGCCTGGCCACTCTGGATCCGAGTGGATTTCAGTTTGTCATGGAGTTTGCGGACAGCTACCAGCTTCAGATCGAAACGGCTGAGCTGCCAGAGGCAGGGCAGTCACACGATTCGTTGCCGCACGTGGCCTAGGTCTATCGCGACTGCGACTGTTCCATGCGTCGGGGTGGTGTGAATCCGGATGTGGAACAGTTAATGGAAGATGTGTTGGAAAACATCATTGAGATCTTTTTGCGAGACCGGGCAAAACAATCTGTTCTTGCTGTTTTGCGCCATGGTGAGTTTACCCTTGGTCGTGCGATGGACAACGATCTAATTATTCATAACCCGACTATCAGTCAGCACCACGCGAAGATTTATACCTATCTATCTGCGTCGTATATTGAAGACCTTGACAGTACCAATGGTACATTCATTGATGGTAAGCGAATTAAGAAACACCTGCTCAAACCCGGTCATCTCATCAAGCTAGGTATGTACGAGCTGGAAGTGGATGAACGCATGCCGGAGCTGGAGGTGAGCTGACCAGGAGTGTCGTACACGATCATTTCTGAACTTTTCACTTGTCAGCTGTGCCAAGGATCTTTGGCGCAGTAATACCCACTGTTTTTCTCGCTTAAATAGATCTACTTGTTTTATCTTCCTTATTAAGACTCATTGGAAAACTTGTCAATCCGCACTTTACTGCCTAGGCTGTAATTAAGTTGTAATAAAAAGGTGGTAGGCAAATTGTACGTTCGTGCCACCTTTGAAGGTGGCAAGATGATTCGTCTCTGGCTTTTGATCCTGAGTATGGTTGGTGTGGCGCAGGTTTATGCGGCTGCCCCGGTGTCCAATCGTGATCAACAAATGGTCTTCCAGCGTGGACCGGTGCAGGCGGCTGCTGCAAAGGCATATCATCAGCAACTTGAACGGCTGGCGGAACAGGGTGAACTGGATCCGAATTCAAAGTTGCTGAAACATATTCGTTCTCTCTGCAGTCCGCTCATCGCCCAGGCGATCCGACTCAAGCCAGTGGCAGTAGGCTGGCCATGGGAAGTACATATCACTTCAGATCCGAATATCGCCGCATACAGTATGGCCGGCGGCAAACTTCTGGTGAGCACAAAATTCATTGCACACTACAAGTTGAGTGACCAGGAATTGTCAGTGGCACTGGCACACGAGATCGGTCATGTGATTGCCGAGCATGTACGTGAACAGGTTTCCATGGCCGCGCTAATGAATGAATCAGTACCACTGCACGCCCGCAAAGTCGCAGATGTGATCAATGCAATGCAGTCTGATATCTCGATCTTTCTGCGTTTACAACCATTGTCACGTCTGCAGGAGATGGAGGCCGATGATATCGGCATTGAACTGGCAGCGCATGCCGGTATACCACCATCGGCTGTTATCAGTTTCTACCGCAAACTTGCGCAATCTGATGACAGTGGGCAGTCAATATTTGATACGCATGGCTCAGTGGCCCAGCGTGTGCGGTTTGTTGATAGTATGGCGAACTATGCCTGGCCGGTATATAAGGCAAGCCAAAGCGCCAGATCTCTGCCTAACTATGTTTTTGCGACTGCCGGCCAGTAGTATTTCCTCTCTCATACAAAAAATATTTCCCCACACAACACAATTCTCACTGGCCTGAGTGGTGGGCTATGTTAATCTCGCATTCCTGAATGTCAGCAGGTAACGATGTGATGTTTGAAGTAAATCGTCAGGTATGAGGAGCAGGCAAATGGACAAAATGAATTTCAAGGGCAGTTGTTTGTGTGGTTCGGTGCAATACGAATTGAGTGGTGAGCCAAAGCGCTTTTATCACTGTCACTGCAGTCGTTGCCGCAAGGCAACTGGTACGGGTCACGCCAGCAATATCATGGTCAAGGCGGATACATTTACCTGGTTAAACGGCGAAACGTTATTGAAGCGTTTCAAGGTACCGGATGCTGAACGGTTTTTTACCAATTTTTGCTCTGAATGCGGTAGTGCGATGCCGCGGATTGTACCGGAGATTGGCATGGTTGTGATTCCGGCCGGTTCAATCGATCACGACATCAGCCTCGAACCCCAGGCCCGGATCTTCTGGGATTCGCGCAAAGACTGGTCATGCAGTGACGATACATTACCGGTTTATGCTGAGTATCCTGTGGAGAGCTGAGGCCGGTATGCAACAGAAACAAGCAACACTCCATTTTGTGCTTTTGTGTACTTTCAGCGGTTTTCTCGCGACGAACGGCAGTGCGATCGCGAAACAGCCTGTATTGGTAAAAAATATTGAGTTTACCCCAACACCGGTTCCGCGAACGCCGGCAGAGCAGGCCAGGGTCTTTACCCAGTCCAGTCTGGTCGTGACATTGCAGAATGGCAAACAAAAACGTTATCCCTTGTCCTATCATATCTTGTACCGCTCAGGTGAAAGACTTGGGCACTGGCGCGGCGGCACCATTGTCGATCATACTGGCAAGCCATTGCCCCGCTTGCTGGATGATCACGGCAAGCTGATTAGCAAGGGACCTTTCTATGCACATTCCCCTGATGCCAATACCCTGATCGCCGAAGGCAAGACGCTCAACCTGATTACCCATTTCGAATACGATACCGAGGCTCCCAGCGCGCAAGACCCGAAGCACATGTTCGATCTCTATGGTCAATTGCCCATGGTCATGAACCGTGCTGTACTGAAACAAAACGGGGATGGCATGCTCCACGCAATCAGTCTGTCGAATGTGAGTATGCGCGGGGTGCAAGGTTTGTGGAGTCCCTGTGCCGGTGAACTCACACCCTGGAACACGCATATCGGTGGTGAAGAATATGAACCGGATGCCCGTTACTTTGAACACCACCCCCTGACAACAATGAACCGGTTCCTGGGTACAACCGGTCTGTCCGCACAGCAGGGCGGCGCCAATCCTTATCACTACGGAGTCATCACTGAGGTCGCTGTTGGCAAACGCGGCGAGACCCATGTTGTTAAACACTATGCCCTGGGGCGAGGTTCCAACGAACTGGCGCATGTGCTGCCAGATAGACGAACCGCTTACAAAGGTGATGATGGTCGCGATCAGGTGTTGACCATGTTCGTGGCAGATCAGGTCAATGATCTGTCTGCCGGTACCCTCTATGCCGCACAAGTACAGCAAGTTTCGGCTACGCATGGCGGTAGTTTCAAATTACGCTGGATCAAACTCGGCCATGCCAGTGATGCCCAGATTGCGGCGCTAATTCACAACGGGATTCGTTTCTCTGATATTTTCCAGACAGTCAGCACAGTCAAATACGCGAGCAATCCATCCGGCTATACCGGCTATCGCCCTGTGTATGTGTACACCGGTACTCATGGCGTCAACAGTGACAGGCTGGAATATTTAAAACTGAAACCAGGCATGCAGCAGGCGGCCGCCTTTCTGGAAACCCGTCGTTATGCCGCGTATTTGGGTGCCACCACGGAATTCACCAAAATGGAGGGGGTAACCTCGAACAATGTTGACAGGCAACTTTATATTGCCATGTCATATGTTGGCGGGGGCATGCTGGCGGGACACAATGCGAATCGGCCGCGCGATGACATACGACTCAGCGATGATCCACGGGATTTAACCTGTGGGATCGTGTATCAATCGCAACTGCGTGGTCAGCAAAAAGACACAGACGGTAACAAGATCGATAGCGACTGGGTTGCCTCCGATATGGACACGCTGCTGATGGGGGCCAGCAAGCCCAAGGGGCAGGCGTACGCCAAATATGATCGCTGTGACACTGACAAGCTGGCTAACCCGGATAACATAAAATTTTCGCAAGCCTTGCGCACACTGTTTATCGGTGAAGACTCCGGGAATCACATGAATAATTTTTTATGGGCCTACACCGTGGAGACTAAGCATCTGAGCCGGATTGCCAGTGGTCGTTTTGGTCAGGAATGGACCGGACTGGCGGCGGTAGAGGATCTCAACGGCTACGGTTACCTTCTGAGTAATGTGCAACATCCGGGTGCTACGGAAGATACGGCACATTACAAGCCGTTGCTGAGTGCTGATGGTATCGACTTTGAGGCATTCAGACAGTCAGTGGATAAACGCGGGGCGATCGGTTACTTCGGGGGATTCCCGGCGATCCGACTCATAACCGGGCAAGTTAAACATGCAGAATAGTGATTAACATTTCAAACGTACACGTGCATGCAGTCCGCCCAGGTTCTGTGAATGCAACAGTTGTAAATCGCCGCTGAGGCTGGTGACGATCTCATTGACAATGGAAAGTCCCAGACCGTGACCTTCGGTGGTTTCATCCAGGCGCAGACCGCGCCGGGTTAATGCTTCCAGTTTATCCGGTTCCACACCCGGGCCATCGTCCTCGATATCGATCTGAGTGATGGGTGCCTGGGTAATGCTGATGCGGACTTTATGTGTCGCCCATTTGCAGGCGTTATCCAGTAAATTTCCGATCATCTCCAGCATATCTTCCCGATCGGCAGCCACAGTCAGCTGCGCAGGAATGTTAGTTTCAAACTCGATCGCCTTGTCGTAGTACATGTGTTGCAGGGTTTTGAGCAGGGCTGGAATTTCCTCGCTGGCATTAAACAAACTGCCGACCGGACCTTCACCGGCCAGGCGTGCACGTTGCAGAATGCGGGTGACATGCCGTTGCATCGTATCCAGTTGTGTTGCGATCGTCTGCTGTAATTCAGGATGTTGATACAAACTGTCCTCATGTGTCAGTTGCTTAAGCACAGTTAAGGGTTTTTTCAGGGCGTGAGCCAGGTCACCCAGTGCATTACGCGAACGGCTCAGGCGTTTATCGAGTACATCAAGCAGATGGTTGATCTCTTCGACTAAAGGTGCAACTTCTTTGGGTACATCTTGATTCAGTTGCATCAACTTACCCTGGGCCAGGGCTTGCAGTTCCTGTCGGGTTTTTTCCAGTGGCCGCAACCCCGCATGCAGGATCAGACCCTGAATGCCAATGAGTGCCAGCAGCAGGATCAGTGCGGCCAACACAAAATAATGCTGCAGGTGTACCAGATCGGCTTCAATCGGTGACAGGTCATCAGCGACAGCAATAGTGATCACCTGGCCGGACTTGTTGAAGGCACTGACCAGCAACAATAACGGCTGGTGTTGTGGACCACGGACATGCAGACGTTGCTGGCTGCCAGTCGGCAATGGCTTGACGCTGAGGTCCTGATCCCAGAGTGAGCGTGAGCGTATTGAAACAGCGCCTTGAAGAATTTTGTAATAGTGCCCTGAGAAAGGACGGGCATAGACTGGATTCGCACGTGCCTGGTCCAGGCTGATTTTACCTGTCGTATCGACCTGAACACTGGCTAACAGTGATTCCGTATCATGTTGCAGTCGCGTAATGATGTAACCCTCGGCAAGGTAACGACTGGACTGACTCACCAGAATCCATAGCACAACAAATGCCAGGATCAGACTGACAAAGAGTCCCAGGCTAAGTCGAAACTGAAGTGAGCGCATCAGGATGCGCCTTTGAAGAGATAACCCTGACCGCGACGGGTAATGATACGATCCTTGCCGACTTTTTCCCGCAGGCGTTTGACATAGACTTCAATCACATTACTGTCCTTGTCCGCATCGAAGTCGTAGACATGTTCCATTAATGTGCTCTTTGACAGAATGCGATCCGGGTGTAGCAGAAAGTATCGCAGCATGCGAAATTCGGTACCCGTGAGGGTATAGCTCTGACCCTCAGCCGTTGTCAGTGTCTGACGTTCCTCATCCAGTATCAGATCATCCAGTTGCAGTTTGCCGCCGGGTTGTTGTTTGCTGCGGTGCAGCACGGCACTCAGACGTGCCAGCAGTTCTTCGAGGTGAAAGGGTTTACCCAGGTAATCATCAGCACCAGCTTTAAATCCATCCACCCGTTCATGCCAGGCATCACGTGCCGTTAATACGATCACCGGCGTGGTATTACCGTTGGCACGCCAGTGTTGCAGGACTTCCATGCCGCTGCGTTTTGGTAAACCGAGATCGAGGACCACGACATCATAGATGTTTTCATTGCCGAGGAATTCGGCGTCGATGCCATTATCGGCAACATCGACGGCATAGCCGGCCAGCTGCAGTTCTTTCCTGAGGGACTGCACCAGCGCAGTGTCGTCTTCAACCAGCAGCAGGCGCAAGCTTTAGTGCTCCTCTTTTTGTTTCAGGATTTCCCCGTTACGCGGGTCGATTTTAAATTCCCAGACCTTACCCTTGGTGTCCAGTAATTCGATTTCATAAATGACCCGTCCATGTTCATGCTCCAGTTCGACTTGCAGCACTTTACCCGGGTGAGTCTGGTTGAGTTTGTGCAGGATGGTTTCCAATGGCAGGATGTCACCGGCTTCGCGTAATTTACGGGCCGTATCGGAATCCGCATCGGCCAGTACCTGGTGAATGCTGATGAAAACACCCAGGACGCAGTACCCGATAAATTTGCTGACAGCTGCCATCTGGAAACTATATCTCAATCATCCCAGCGGCCATAGCCGGGAATCTTCACATTGTCCTCGTTAAAGCGGCCCTGTTCGGCACCCGCATGACAGGCCACGCAATTACTCAGGCTTTTTACCTTTGGATTAGCGGTGATGTAGCGCAGCGGGATTTCATGATGCTGACGGCGGATAGACGGTAATGCCGAAATACGCAGCGGGGTCTCGTCAGCTGCCAGCGAACGCATTATGCGGCGGGCACGACGGGTACCGGCGGTATCCGCACTATTGGCCTGCAGGTATGTTTTCAGGGTCTTGAGCGTAGCCGGGTCCAGACTGGCATTATCACCGAAATGGTGGTCCAGGCTGTTCAGGATCTTTAACCATGAGCGCGCGGGCAATAGCTGGCTGGGGTAGGCCATGTGGCAACTGGCGCACTCGTCTTTATAGAGTGTTGCCGCGGACGTCGTTGCCGTGGCGCTGAAGGCAGGCGAGGCCAGCCACCATAAAGATGTAGCCAGGAATGTTCCATATAAGTAATTACGTGTCATTTATTGATTCCTTCCGGTTACAGGTCTTTCAGGTAGGTCAACACATCGCCTTTTTCCTGCGCAGTGCATTCGCGCCCACGGGTCCAGAGACAATTGCGTTTGAGCCACTTTCTGATCTTTTTGGGATTGGTCAGGCGCCGGCCAGTGACCGAGGGTGCCAGTGGTTTGATGGTTTTACCGGTGACGGCATGATTGCCCTCCTGGCGAACATCACTGGTATGACAACTGGCACAACTGCGTTCCGGATTGGCGGTGCCCGCGTGAGGTGTCGTCTGGTTCCAGAAACGTTTGCCGGCCGCGGCACTGAAATTTGCAGCTCCCTGTTGGCGGTATGTCGACAAGAGTTCATCGACAGCCGTTGCTGCCAGTGTTGCACAACTGAGTGTCAGGCCGAGGCTGAGCATTAGCATGCGGGATAACAGGATCATACTGTCCTCCTAGTCAGATGTCGTTTTGCGTTCGGGCTGCTTGTAGCCGTTGAACATGGCACGGACCAGATTCTCGCGGTGTGCCAGGCTTTCGAAAATGACCCCGGCAACATGGATGGCAACCAGGAAGACGGTGAAGTTGGCGAAAAACTCGTGCACTTCCTTGATGATATCTTCGCCCGTCTCACCGATATTACCCAACCAACCTGCCAGGGGACCGGCTGTTTCGGAGGCGCCATAGGCAGCCAGGCCCGTTAGGGTGGTAAGCAACAGGCTGATCAGCAGCAGGACAATCATGGCGCCACCGGCAGGGTTATGGCCCAGGTAGCGTTTGGCGCGAAACATCAGCGTGTCCTTGACGTATTGCCAGGCTACCCGCGGTGCAGTAACGAAACTGCTGAAGCGTGCGTTTCTGGAACCAATGAATCCCCACACCAGGCGCACCAGGATCAGGGCCAGTACCGTATAACCTGCGTAGGCATGTACGGTGAGAAAATCATCTTCGGTAAAGTATGCGGTAAAAAATCCAATCACCAACAACCAGTGAAAGGCGCGGACCAACGGGTCCCATACCTTGACCTTGGCTTGTGTGTTCATGTTGACAGACCTCCGGCTGGTTTTAACTGTGAGCAAGTGTAGGCGCCCAAGATGAAACAAAACTGAAAATCGCAGTACTTATGTGGGATTCGCCAGCCGTTATGACGGTGATCAATTTTGGAGGGAAATTGCCTTGCTAGGATAATTCTTACGCTTTGCTGCGTTTGTGACAGTAAGGATTCGCTAATGTTACGAAAAGTACCCTACGACAGAATTTTGGGTTTGGAGGATGCGGAACTCGGCCTGGGCCGGGGCAAGATTCAGGATCGGCGCAGCCGGTTCGGTGCCAATAATATTCTGGAAGCCCCGGTTGCTGGCTGGTCCGAGCTCTTGCGTGACACTGTCCGTGATCCCATGCTCTGGTTTCTGGTCGTGACTGGCGGTTTGTTTGCAGTGATTGGAGAAACCAAGGAGGCAGTCATCCTGTTCATTGCACTTGTGCCTCTCTCAGGAATGGATATGTTTTTGCATCGGCGTACCCAGGCTTCGACTGCAAGTTTAGGGATGCGCCTGGCAAGTGAATCCACGGTCATCCGTGAAGGACAGCAACACACCATACCCAGCCAGGACCTCGTTTGTGGCGACCTGGTGCTTGTGCATGCAAATGAAGCTGTTCCGGCCGATGGTATCATTGTTGATTCGCATGAGGCGCAAGTCGATGAATCTGTACTGACCGGCGAAGCCTTTCCAGTGCGCAAACACTCCTATGTTTTCCAGCCTGCGGCCGGGCAGCAAAGAAACGTTAAGGCCATTGCCATTGACACCGTGCACTGGGGATTTGCTGGTACGCGTCTGCTTACCGGCACGCTACGATTGCGCATCGTGTATACCGGGAGTGAAACCTACTATGGTGAAATCGTACAGTCTGCACTCCTGGGTAATCGCCGCAAAACACCTTTGCAAACTGCCATAGCAAATCTGGTGACGGTCCTGCTGGTGGCCGCTGCAATCATGTGTCTGGTGGTGGCATGGGTCCGCTGGCAGCAGGGATTTGGATTACTGGATGCAACGGTCAGTGCGATGACACTCGCGGTAGCGGCATTACCCGAAGAATTTCCTGTGGTATTTACCTTTTTTCTCGGTGTGGGTGTGTATCGCCTCGCCAGGCAGCGGGCGCTGGTACGCCGGGCAGTGGCCGTGGAAAATATCGGGCGCGTTACCACAATTTGTTCTGATAAGACCGGCACTTTAACGCTTGGTCAATTGACGCTGACACACATTTACCCCAAAGCACCCTTTAGTAAGTCGGATTTATTACGTGTTGCCTGCCAGGCATCACGCAAGGACAGCGACGACCCCATGGACAAGGCAATTCTGGCATCAACAGTGGCCGATTCCGCTAAGACGGACAATTATTTATTTACTTATCCGTTTACTGAAGATCGTAAAAGAGAAACTTCCATCATCCGTCACAATGACAATCAGTTGTTGCTTGTCGTGAAAGGTGCACCGGAAGTGATTCTGGCACAGTGCAATATAAGCGAAGATGAGCGTTCAACGCATCTTGCAGAAGCGGAACAACTCGCAGGGCAAGGCCACAAAGTGATTGCCTGTGCAAAACAGGTAGTGGACCAGTCGCTGTGGACAGACTACGAACCGGTGAGTGGTTTTGACTATGTCGGTTTACTTGCACTGGAAGATCCTGTGCGTGAGGGTGTTGTTGACTCCATCCGTCGATGCCAGGCAACAGGCATTCATGTCATTATGATCACAGGTGATCATCCACTCACGGCGCGTGCGGTTGCCGTTGAGCTCGGTCTTGGCGCTGACGAACCATTGGTAGTGACGGCTGAAGAATTGCAGCGCAAAATCAAAACCTATGGACGATCATATATAAAAGGAGTGGATGTCATTGCCCGCTCGATCCCTTCGCAAAAATTATATTTCGTTCAGGAGCTTCAGGCTGAAGGTGAGATTGTCTCGGTAACCGGTGATGGTGTGAATGATGTCCCGGCCTTGCAGGCCGCTGATATCGGGATTGCCATGGGTGAGCGCGGAACCCGTGCTGCACGGGAGGTCTCGGCGGTAGTCTTGCTGGACGACAATTTTCGCACCATTGTACGGGCTATCGCAGAGGGTGCTCAGTTGTTTCAGAATCTGCGCCTGAGTTTCGCCTATTTGTTAATGATACACATACCCTTGGTCGTGAGCGCCGCTGTCATCCCCTTATCCGGCTACCCGTTGTTATATCTGCCAGTGCATATCGTCTGGCTGGAATTGATTATCCATCCGACGGCTTTATTGGTTTTTCAACAATTACCAACGCAGGCTTTGCACAAAGTGACGCGGCGTAGCGGTCCGCTTCGTTTTTATACTCGTGGTGAATGGGCTCTGATAGCCCTGGTTGGTCTGCTACTCACGGCGGTGCTGGTGGTCGGGTATGACTTTAGTCTGGGAATGGGGCGTAATGTTGAACATGCACGGGCCATGGCGTTAGCGGTATTGTGTCTGGGCAGTGCATTTCTCACTGCCAGTTTAAGTCACCTGGCGACAACGAGTGCACGCGTTATTGTCGCAGCCACAGGGCTATCTGCTCTGCTGCTGATACAGTGGCCGGTTCTTGCGGGACTTCTGCATATGCAGCCACTGCACTGGAATGACTGGTTGCTGGCAATTCTGGGCAGTGGCCTGATCGCATTGATTCCGCTTTGCCTGCGATTTACACGCTGACTAAAGCTGGATGCGTGTTGCAAATCTAGAGTTAATGTCACTGACTGGCATTTATTAGATATCTCTAATGCGATGCACAGCCGAGTGGATTTTGTTTGTGATTTACATAATCTATAAAAAATATAAATTGATTTTATTAGTGCAAGCACGAACTCACGGAGTTAACCAAGTGAAGCACTCAGTTAAGTTCTGGATTTATTTGTCGATTTGGGGGAAACTCAAGCATCAACTAAGTACTGCCGATAGGTTTTTCAACACCACCATTATTTTTATCAGTTAACACGCTGATAATCTGGAGAATAAAAATGTCATGTTCACACGCATCCAGTTGCGAGCTGTATGTGCAGTTTGCAGCAGACCCTTCGATTAAGTTGTGGAAGACACATTATTGCGACAGTGACTATAAACGCTGTGCGCGCTTTGCGCTGTCACTGCAAGGCAAACCAGTACCGCTTACTCTACTACCAAATGGCAAGCAAATAGAAACAACTATGAGTGACGAAGATCGCGCTTTGCATGCTTTGTTCAATGCGATACAAAAAGATCGAATGCACATGGTCAAGGCCTTCATGAAAACCAAGGTGACCTCCAGTAAGGTTGTCAATTCAGAAGGCATCACACCGGTGATGTATGCAGCAAGCCAGGGCCGTACTGAGATTATGCGATTTTTTCTGGAGCAAGGGTGCAATCCACACCATCGTAATTATAAAGGTCACACTGCGCTGGAAATTGCCGCCTCCTCTGGCCATCAGGACTGCGTTGACATCCTGCGGGATTATATGAACAGGATCCCGCCTTCTGAGGAAACTGTTGAACTAGAAAGTGCAGGCGGCAAGGTAGCACAGCGCGGTGCGTTGATGGGACGTATCCTGGGTTTTCTGCGCGGCCATAAGCCGGAAACAGTCTAAAACGAAAGAGACAGGCAAATGCATGGCTATTTAAATTGGTGGATGGGCGGTCTTGCGCTCGGTGGTATAACGATTTTGTTCCGGTTCCTGACCGGACGTACCCTGGGCGTTTCAGGCAGTTGGCGAAAAGTCGCGTTCTGGCGACAAGAGAGCGCAAACGATAAGGCGATGCAGGCCTTTACCCAAAACCAGGAAGGCGCCGCCAATGCGTTTCTGGCGGCAACTCTGGCGGAATTCGGTGAAACTTCCACGGATGCGGGAATCGATGACGAGGTACAGCGTGCAAAACCTGCGAGTGCCAAACAAGTGGTGCCCTGGACAGCGCATCTGTTGTTTCTGGTATGTATGGCGCTGGGTGGATTGATCTGGGCAGTTTTCTCAGGCAATTTGCACCTGCACTATGAGCTGAGTCCAATACATAGTCACATTAGTGGCACGTTTGGCGATATGAGTTTCATGCTGCTGGTGGGTGGATTCCTGGTAGGCATGGGTACGCAAATGGCGGGCGGTTGTTCCTCCGGCCATGGTCTGAGCGGTTGCTCCAACTTTTCCTGGAGCAGTTTAGTGGCGACCGCGATTTTCTTTTCTACAGCCGTCGTAGTTGCGAATCTGATTAAGGTGGTCATGTAATGAAATCCTCACTGCGTATACATGTGATTTACGCCATGTTAGGCCTGCTGATGGGCATCACTTTATCGGCTATCGGTTTTACTGATTATGACCAGTTGTTCAACATGTTTACCTTCGCAGACACTCGCATGCTGTTTGCCTTTGCCTCGGGTGTTGGATTGGCGGCAATGGTTTTCGGAATATTACATGTCACCCGGATAATGCGACTCGAGAAGAAAATTTATCATCCCGGCACTATCATGGGCAGTATCCTGTTCGGGTACGGCTGGGTGATGTGCGGTGCTTGCCCCGGTATTGCCCTGATTCAGCTTGGCCAGGGCAAATTACCGGCCATACTCACTCTGATTGGCATTTTTGTTGGTGTACGTACCTACCGGTTTTTGCACGAACGCTACTTCCATTGGGACACCGGTACCTGCGGAATTTAATCGGCAGTTACTGTTCGCGCAGGTATCAATACCTGAAATAAAAAGCGCGAGCAGATTACACGCCACACCCTGGGCGGACAGCCTGGAATTCCGGTTACACTCGTAATCTTCTCCACTTTATCAGCAGGAATGTTAAGCTTGCAGCGTTTGATGGTTGAGAGGTATGCCTGCGAGGCAGTATACAAATGCGCACTATTCCCCGATTCCGGTTTTATTTGTTTGCCATCGCCTTGGTGGGTGGGCTCAGTGCCTGTCAGCGGGCACCGCAACTCTATCAGGAACACATCCTGGCATTGGGTACTTTGGTTGATATCAGCCTTTACGGTGTCGATGAGCAAAAGGCACAGGCAGCGGTGGCTGCCGTCACCCGTGAGATGCAAGATGTGCAATCACACTGGCATGCCTGGCAGCCGAGTCGTTTAACACAAATCAATCGCCAATTGCAGGCCGGGAACGCCGTGAAGTTGACACCGGAAGAGAGTCGCATCATACGCCAGGCAATGGACGTTTCCCGGCGCAGTGATTATTTGTTTGACCCAGCCATCGGACAAATGGTGGCCCTCTGGGGATTTCACAGTGATGTACGTCCAGATAAGCCACCCCCTTCAGCGGCAGCAATTCATACTCTATTACAACAGCATCCAAGTATGGCCGATCTCACTTTGAAAGATGATGTCCTGAGGAGTCGTAACCCGGCGGTGCAACTGGATTTCGGCGGATTTGCCAAAGGTATTGCGATTAACCGCAGTATCGACGCACTGAAAAAACTCGGTATTACCAATGCCATTGTCAATGCCGGTGGGGACATGCGTGTGATTGGCAGTAAAGGCGGGCAGCCCTGGCGCATCGGTATCCGTCATCCCCGCGCAGCAGGTGTGATTGCCTCAGTGCAACTGCAGGGCGATGAAAGCATTTATACCTCCGGAGACTATGAGCGCTATTTTGATTACCACGGTCGACGCTACCATCATATTATCGATCCGCGTACCGGCATGCCTGCACCCGGAGTCACCTCGGTTACTGTCATCGATCCCGATGCGGCAATGGCAGAAGCTGCCGACAAGGCATTGTTTATTGCTGGTCCTGCCGGTTTTGCCAGGATGGCGGCGCAGCTTGGCGTTAACCAGGCCATGTTAATTGATACTCAGGGAACGGTGTATATGACGCCTGCCATGGCAAAGCGTATTCATTTTGAAATTATCCCGGTACCGAAAACAGTCGTTGTCCATTGACGAAGTCAATGTTGCTCCAGCGCTGACATTTTACTTAAATAAAAAAAACGGCCCCTGCATGCAGGGGCCGCTGGATATCCTTAAGACTGTTCTTGTGAAAGAAACTATCCTTAGATTCCCAGTTCACTCTTCCAGTATTTCTTGATCTGGGCAACGGTGCTCTTCGGCAGCGGAACATAGTCCAGCTTCTCGGCAATGTGTTGACCGTGGTCGAGGAACCAGCTGCAGAACTTCAGCACGTTTTCGTTTTCTGCCTTGGCGGTGTCCTTACGCATCAGCAACCAGGTCGAAGCGGTGATCGGCCAGCTTTTGTCGCCCGGTTGATCGGTCAGGATCAGATAGAAGTCCTGGGACGCACCGTAGTTGGCATTCGCCGCGGCAGCCTGGAAGGTCTTCAGTTCTGGGCGTACGATTTTACCGGCCATGTTCTTCATGCGGGTGTAGCTCATCTTGTTCTGCTTGGCGTAAGCATATTCGACGTAACCGATGGAACCGCGGATACGCTGCACATAGGTAGCAACACCGGCGTTACCCTTGCCACCAACACCATTGGCTTGCGGCCAGGAGATAGCAGTATCGGCGCCGACCTTGTCTTTCCACTCGGAGCTGACCTTTGACAGGTAGTTGGCGAAGTTGAAGGTTGTACCGGAACCGTCAGCACGGTGTACGGTGGTGATTTTCATGTGCGGCAGTTTCAGGCTTGGATTCAGTGCCTTGATTGCGCTGTCATCCCACTCATTGATTTTACCCAGGTAGATGTCGGCCAGGGTCTTGCCGTCCAGGACCATTTGTCCGGCCTTGATGTGCGGCAGATTAACAACCGGGGTGATGCCGATGATAATGCCAGGGAACTGGACCATATTCGCTTGAGCGAGGACATCGTGGGTCAGGGGCTTGTCGCTGGCGGCGAATTCGACGGTTTGGGCCTTGATTTGCTTAATACCGCCACCAGAACCGATGGCCTGGTAGTTGATAGAATCGCCGGTCTTCTTTTTGTAAGCGACGGCCCAGTCAGACAGTACGGGATAAATGGCTGTACTACCAGCCCCGTTCATTGTAGCTGCCATTGCGTTCGCGCTGGTAACCGCACTGGCGACTACCATACTGGCACCTACAGCGTAGGGCAGGATTTTGTTTAGCTTGAGCATTGTTTACTCCTTAATTGTGGAAATGAATTCGACCAAAGATGTGTCGTATCAAAACTAAAGCGCGCATAGATTCCAATATGTTTGTGACAGGAGTATTACAAAATCATCGGAAAGAGAAATTTGATCACAATCTGAGTGGAAACAGTGAGCAAAGTTGATGCTGAATGGTGAAGACAAGCTGGATTTGAGGGGATGCTCGGTAAATGTTTGGTACATCACGTCCTTGTGATCTACCTGTTGCTGATGTGTTACTGAAAATTTCTTGTATTACCGTTTTATGACAAGAATAATGTGTGGTTAATAATAGGGGTCAACAACCACGCCGATGCGCCACCAGCGAATCCCGCTTTGTTTCGATCTGGAAAACCAGACCTGTTTTGCAAGACCGACAACGTCGGCCAGGGGTACCATGCCGAAGCGACGTGAATCCCTGGAGGCATTGCGATTGTCACCCATCACAAAGACCTTGCCGTTGGGAACAGTAAATGAGTCATCTTCCGGTTTGGCATTTTTCTGCCACATGACTGTATAGACTGCCTGGTCGGTCTTCTCGCGCCAGGCATCATGTGTCTGCAACAGTTTATTCTGTTCTTCGTGGCCGAATTGGGTCACTTCCACCGTGCGCAGCGGGATACTGTTGACCCGGATTTCCGTGCCCTTAATGGCAATTTGATCTCCGGGCAGGCCAATAATGCGTTTGATATAGAGCTGTGTTCTGTTGTTTGGATAAACAAAAATTGCCAGGTCGCCATGTTTCACCTGGTTCTTACAACCAAGACAATTAACGCGCTTGTCAGCAAACAGGATATCGCCCTGGAGCAAGGTGGGTAACATACTTTGTGATGGAATATAAAATGACTCTATCAGGTGCTTGCGGGTGTAATGCAACAGTCCCCCGAAAATGAAGAAGTAGCCAATGATAAAGACAATGATATATATGTAGGACTGATTAAACGCTTTTGTGTTGTAGGTATCGCCCAGGCGTTTGGCGGTGCGAAAGGCATCGACAATGGAGTAGATATACAGTGCCAGCGATAGCAGCAAAAAAAACAGGATGATTAGCCACATGATGTGTTTTGAACCGTGTAGTGCCAGCCAGGCTGAAACAGGTGTGGCTGCAGCCAGTGCCAGAAACAACAGGAGTCCTTTGGTGGGTTGACCGTTATAAAGTTGACCCAGCCCCGGCATTACCAGGGAAGCTATTAGCGCCAATAAGGGCGTACGTGTTGTGTTTGTTGTCATGCTCGTCTCGCTTTATTTTGTGAATATTCTGTTTGGTTGTACAAGGGGTAACGTAAAAGGTTCCGTTTTCAGCCTGATTAACTGGCTGCTACCATACTGGCGATAAAAATACTCAGGATGAAGCGAATGATTTGGGTGAAACCAATCGCCATGCCTAGCCCCAGCAATAGGGTTTGAAGTGTGCGTGAACGTGAAATCATCGACAATAGCTTTTCGCCAAGCAGACTTTCACTGTTTATAATCACCGCAGTACCGGGTATGTGCGCCATGACTCGTTCGACAAAACCTTGAGGTACAAGGTTGTGTGTTGCCTGTTCGACCAACTCGTCCAGTTGCTGCATTTGTAGTTGCACCTGCTGACACTGTGAGCAGGTAGTAACGTGAGTGTGTTGTGCCTGCGTCAGTGTTTCGCCGACTGCAATTAGCTGCTGGATTGCTTCGCAGTGTATTTCATTACTTGTCATGGTTCAGTCCCCATGGTCTGGGTTAGTTGCTTTGCGAGCTGTTGTTTACCCCGGAAGATGCGTGATTTCACGGTACCGAGTGAGCATTGTTCGATCTCTGCAATTTCCGATAACTTGAGTTCCTCTATATATGACAGGACCAGGGCACTGCGATAGGGCTCATCCACTTGCTGTAGTGCGGCCAGGACCTGTTGTTGCTGTTGTTCATGTTCTAAACACTCTTGCGGTGACGCTGTATCAGTTTCCACAGCAATTGCCTGCTCGATCTCCACCGATTGATACTGATGTTCGCTGCGTGCCAATTCATTGAGCGCAAGGCGCTTGGCAATCACAAACAGCCAGGTCACAAAACTGGCACCCCTCTCCGCCCGATAACTGGCCAGGTTCTGGTAGGCCCTGAGTAATGTTTCCTGAGCAATTTCTTCAATTCGACCAGCTGGGAGCGTGAATCCGTTAAGAAATCGGAATAGCGGTCGCTGGTAGCGTAACACCAACAGCCGAAACGCCTGTGTATTCCCGCGTACTGCCTGTCCAATGAGAAAAGTATCATCCATACCGTGAATATTTTTTCTGTTATACCGGTCGTTGTGCCAAAGGTTCCCATTCTCAGCAAAAGTGAGTTGGGTGGGATCAATCCTGCAGCTTCAGACAGGATGCCAGTATAGCGAATGCATTGAAATGAGCCCCAAAACCACACGTAACACCGGAAATGTTTACCAGAATCAGCCGAGGTCATCACTGGCTCAATCCCGAAATAGGCGTAATTTCAATCTTAACTTACTGATTCTGTGTGGCTTGCCGTGATGGCGTTTGATCGTACTGGCATATAATGTTACTTTGAGTCAGTTAATTCAAAGCCGGGTAACAGGCACTCTGGCGGCAAGCTCTGAAGTCAATTCGAGATGCAGCCTTCAAACGGCAGGAGACACCCGCTACTGGTTCTGTCGATAGTTTTAGCGTAGCGATATCACCCGCTAGGGTGATGAAACAAATAATTAGCCTGATAGCTAAGAACATAATTCAGGTACCCGAACCTCGTTCGGGTGCATAGGTTTTATATTGCACAAGCGTGCTTAAGGCAGGAGATAAGCAGTCATGCCCAAGATCACGAACCTGAAACAGAAAATCGAAACGTCGTTTACTAGTCAGGAAAACTTTCAGGTTTACACTGAACGCCAGCTGGACAAAATCCTGCCGTTGCAAAGATTACCGGAGGCGGAACAATTTGCCATGCGGGTGGTGGCCAATGTCCTGCCGTTCCGGGTAAATCAATATGTCATCGACGAACTCATCGACTGGGAGGACATCCCGAATGATCCGATATTCCAACTGACGTTTCCGCAAAAAGGCATGTTGTCTGATGCGCATTTTGATGAGATGGCCACTGCCATGGCCAGTGATGACAAACAGTTGATCAAGTCAACTGCCAACAGCATCCGCCAGCAACTGAACCCACACCCGGCAGGACAACAGTTACTTAATGTCCCGCGCCTCGGTGAGGAAGTGATGCAGGGCATGCAACACAAATATCGCGAGACGGTGTTATTCTTTCCTAGCCAGGGACAGGTTTGCCATAGCTACTGCTCCTTCTGTTTCCGCTGGGCACAATTTGTCGGCGACAAGGAATTGCGTTTCGCTGCCAAAGAGGCTGAACAGCTACATCGTTATTTACAAAATCATCCACAGGTCAGTGATTTGCTGGTAACCGGCGGTGATCCAATGGTGATGAAGACCTCACATCTTGCTGCCTACCTGGAGCCATTACTGGCCAGGCAATTCGAACACGTGCAGACGATTCGGATCGGTACCAAGTCCATGACCTTCTGGCCGCAGCGTTATGTGACTGACCCGGATGCCGATGATTTGCTGCGCTTGCTGGAACGGCTGGTGGCTGCCGGTAAGCATGTGGCCTTGATGGCACATTACAATCACTGGCGTGAAATGGAGACCGACATTGCCCGGGAGGCGATTCGTCGTGTACGCGAAACCGGAGTGGTGATTCGAACCCAGGCGCCGTTGTTACGCCATATTAACGATGATGCTGATGTGTGGGCACGGATGTGGAAAACTCAGGTCAGTTTGGGTATGACACCTTATTATATGTTTGTTGAACGCGATACTGGTGCACGACACTACTTTGAGGTGCCACTGGCCCGGGCCTGGGAAATTTATCGCGATGCCATGCAACAGGTTTCCGGTCTGGCGCGTACTGCACGCGGACCCTCAATGAGTGCTGGACCTGGCAAAGTAGAAGTGCAAGGTATCACTGAGATTGCCGGCAACAAAGTGTTTGTCTTACGCTTTATCCAGGGGCGCAACCCGGACTGGGTGCAACGTCCGTTCTTTGCCAAATATGATCCTGAAGCGACCTGGCTGGATCAATTACAGCCGCTGGACAGTGACGGGGAATTCTTCTTTCAGAAAGAATATCAGGCAATGTTGAATTAGCTGTAAGAATGCCTGCATATGGTCGAGCCGGGCTGGTGCTGAATTCTTACAGCCTCAGGACTTGAATACTGTTACAATCAGCACCAGATAAACACTACGCAAC
>JBECKZ010000192.1:0-7989 GCA_040235555.1 Thiohalomonadales bacterium
TTGGTGGCAGACAGAGGTAAACCCTATGCTATATATAGACTTGGAATATCAATGCATGTCTATGCAGACACCTGGGCACATCAGGGATTTGCCGGTGTAATCCATAAATGCAATGAAGCTGATGATATAGAAAGCAATATCCCGGAGCTGGATGGGAGATTGATAGATAAACTAACCAATTTCTTTATTAGTAGTTCTTTCCCTCTGGGGCATGGCGCTGTATTAAGCTATCCAGATCAGCCTTATCTCATCTGGAAATACAAAAATGGGCTTGGAGAAGAAATTGAACGCAACAATCCAAGAGATTTCCTGCAGGCAGCAGATTATATGTGCCGAGCTATGCAATGTTTTCGTAATGCTGATGACTTAATGAACCTGGAAGACGCTGAAGGTTTAAATGACCATGATCGTGAGGCAATAGCCAGGACAATACAAGGAGCTACAGACATTGAAGGTGATAAGCGTCATCGTATATGGTTAAACGCAATTGCGGCAGGTGAGTTTAGCTTCGGCTCAAGCAATCTTGAATACGTCGCCAAAGGTGTTGGATCATGGAAATATACTGCCATTGCCACTGCCAAAGAAATGGATGATGACGATGACAAGTTTCCCTATTCTCCGTCATTCTTAAGCTCAGACTGGAAACATTTTCATGATGCATTGCAAGCACATCGTTTTGATGTGATACATGATATTTTGCCGCGATACGGGATATGTAATGCATGAAGAGTCGGGGGAATATAAAGCGTTCTTGACTTATATTATAGATGGGTTTGGCTACTCAAATATTGAAAATCTTAGCTCAGATTCTATTGTTTACTGGTGTCTTGTTTATTTTTGAACTGTTATTGGGAATAAGCACGCAATGGGTAATGGTGCATATTTTTAGTATCGAGAGTTACTTATATAGAGGAAGAGAGATAATTGGCTTTCACTTAGCGCAGTTAATGCTCCGGTATATTTATTTGAGCCCTATCTTGGCATGGTATATCTATAATTATCTAGGTAAAAGTATTCTACAGAAATTTGGATTCTTTTTAGGCGTATTTGTATTTCATACCTTTTTGTTAGGATATTTAGATAGTGTAGTTTGGCGCGTCATGGCGCTTAAGTCGTCGCCTTCAGAGGGATTGTCTGCTTGGGTAGAGATTATTATTACCAGTGTAATCTTGGCGATTGCATCTAATGATAAAGCCAAGAAGATACATGAATCATGATATTATCAGTTAAAGCAGGGAGTTCCTAATGAATTACGGTCAAAAAATGGGTTGCGAATAAGAACAAGGTAAGCCAGGGTCAAAACGCAGTTTTGCTACTGTACGAGAATTTCTTCGTCATACCAAACCATTACTTATCCAGTTCACCCGGAAAACAACGTCACGTATACCTATGGGGTGATGGGCGACCGACAACCGGGTTAACCGGATCGTCATGGCCGCCAGCGAAGCGGGAAGTGAAGGACGCTTCTATGTTTCCCGATGGATGAAGTGACCAAGACCATCGACAACATCGCCAATGCGCAAACGCCGAATGAACCGTCGGTGTACACTACGTATTGAGGAACTGGATTGGAAAACATATCCAATAATCTCCCTTAATGAGTTAGCGCAATGTCAGCACATCAAGAAAAATATCACTTTACTTTCGAGTAAAAAGCTCTCTATATCACGGCGCCGACAGGGTTCGATCAAATTGTCAGGGACAGTTTGGAACATCCGAGTGAAGCGAGGATGGCCCGAAGGGCAGGGTAA
The DNA here is from genome assembly GCA_040235555.1 of Thiohalomonadales bacterium. GTDB lineage: Bacteria > Pseudomonadota > Gammaproteobacteria > UBA6429 > Thiohalophilaceae > RI-92. Next base: position 1,752 of record JBECKZ010000192.1, read on the forward strand.
AGAGATGTAGTCTGTACTCCACCTTGGTGACGCCAATTAAATAAAAAGCTCTTTATGGTTTTTTTGGTTGTCGAACTGAGCTGTTGGTTCGACTGATATATAGGAAACACGAAAGCCGCTGTGTGGACTTGATGTATTCAGATTTTACGTAAATTTGAATGAAAATTATCAACTGGTGATTGCCTGTGGTAGGTCTGATAAGGGTATTGGGCTAAAATTCAGTAATTCAATCAGCGTATGACGAAAGAATAAAATTAGCGCGCTACTAGCGTAGTGATGAACATATCCCCTCGGCTTCCCAGGAGAAACATACCGCCCGTCTGGTGCAGCAGGCCCGTCACATCAAAGCTGTGGAGATCGGAACTATTTAAAAGGGGCGGTGACCAAGGGGAATGATGTAGAATTGTCTCCGACCCATTTAATCAGTCGCATCAATAGGGATAGTGGTAATATATGGTAAAAAATATTTTTAAGGTACTCGGGCTGGCATTCGTCGTGCTCGCGGCCAATTATGTATGGCATTCCGTTTTAAATTATGGCTTTGCAACCATTGAGCCTGGCGAGGTGTACAAATCGGCGGAGATGCCGCCAGACAAGATCGACAGCTATTTGAAAAAGTATCACATCAAGACTGTCATCGATTTGCGCACGGTGGGGGAACATCATCACTCCGGTTATACCACTGCCGACGATATCAAGGCCGAGGCGATTGCCGTCGCAAAGGTGCCCGGTGCGCACCATATCAGCATCCCTTCAAACCAGGTGCCGACGGCAGAGACGCTGACGAAGTTTTTTGCCGTAATGGACAATAAAAAATCCTATCCCGTGCTCATCCACTGCCACGACGGCATGGGGCGCGCGGTCATCTATTCAGCCATTTATCGCATCGAGTACCAGCACTGGTCCGATGCCGCTGCTCGCAACAAGACGCGGCCGGTACTGAATTTCCTGTGGTACCACAGCGCATTTTCTGACGGTTCGCCCAAAGGTGATTTTCTGATGACCTACAATCCGCGCAGTGACGGGAAGGCGAGCACCTATTACCGCTTGATGCATGCAGCAACAGATGATGTTGGTAGGGGTATCAAAAATTAAGACTATTTTGGGTCACGACTGCATGGAGGCAGACGTAAGAGCGACTCAGGAAGCCAAAGCCGAGAGTAAAAATCACCCAAATTCAGCAATCTAGCCAGGTGGCTACGATAGGATAATTTTTTACCCTGCTCCAAATTTATATGCCGATGAACCACAAATGTTAGGCCCGAGGTTGGTATTCCATGCCCGTACGTGACACAGTCTTTACTTACTACAGCGTGCCGACGCGCATCTTGCACTGGCTGACCGCTATCTTCGTGCTTGTCGCCTTCATTTACGGCCCTGGTGGCTCAGAGGAACGCATCTACTCCACGGCTCGAGACTTCGACCGACAATTGCATGAGACTCTAGGCATTTGTGTATTTGTGCTGCTCGTAATTCGGATCGTCTGGCGGGCCTTCGATAAGCGCCCCAAGTCACCCCCGATGGCACGCTGGATGAGCGTCGCGGCTAGTGCGGTGCAGACAGTCCTCTACATCCTCTTGTTCGCCGTGCCCCTCACTGCCATCAGTGGCGCCTGGCTGGAAGGTCATGGTCTCACCCTGCTCGGAGGGGTGGTTATTGCAGCACCAGTGGCCGAATCACACGCGCTGGGCGCAACGATTGCGGAAGTCCATACTTGGCTTGGCGATGCAATTCTTTGGCTGGCAGGCGCACATGCTTGCGCCGCGCTGTTCCATCACTTCATGCTGAAAGACAATGTCCTTCGGTCAATGCTGCTGCGGCGCTATATAAGTGAGCTGTGAAGTCTGAATATGTATATCGAGATAGTGGGTTTGTAAATTAAATTGTTATATGCCATAAAAACAGCAGCAACCATAAAGGGAACAATACTTGATAAATGTAGTGATATTTTTCTAGATTTTACTTCTGCTCGCCGGTGATGTGCCTATTGCACCGCGTTCCAGTAATGCTTTGATAATATTTCCACGTGTAATGATTCCTGATACACGGTCATCCCTGTCGGTTACAATCAGTTTCTTGACATGCTTTTTTTTCATCAGATCAATAGCCTGATGTAACGATTTTTCTTCTTGCGTATATACCGGTATCTTGTACATCATGTCGCCGACATAGCCTGCCAATCCACGAATATGAGTTTCGTGTTTGAATAGATGTTCGATCCGGTACCATACACCGCAGGTCGGATGCCTGCACGGCAGGCCGATAGCAGCAAGCAGGTCTGCTTCGGTCAGAATGCCAAGGAGATTCTTCGTCTGATTTATTACGGGTAACCCGCTTATGTTATTCACCACAAACAAGCGGGCAGCCTCAGCCAGTGATTTATCAGGTCCAATAGTGATTACGTTATGGGTCATATACTTGCTCACTGGCACATCTTCTACATAACGCAGCTGCGCATGGTTGCGGGCCAAATGGTACAATTTCAACAAATCGTGTATATGTATATCCATAAACGTATCCACATCTTCCATCGCTTTTCGAAAATCATCTTCAACAAGCTCAGGCGGATCAGCCGATACAGGTCGCAAATAGTTCGTGCGCATTATTTCCTCCTGCATATCTGTCGCTTACATTGTGACTTTTTCACCTGAAGGCTAACGGCAGCAGGGACCGGGGAACGCGACCCAGTTATCCTGCCACCGCTTTGCCTGCCGACTAACTCTTAACTAAAAGCGAATATGCGTGGATGAATTGAGCGTACTTCGTGCGCCAGTCCAGTTGTCCACATGAAAGCGTGTGAATGCAAAACCGGTAAGTTCAAAGAACCGGTTCCAACCAATACGTTCGACCCATTCGCCGACACGCTCCCAATCTTTCGCGTCGCTTTTGTAACAATGCAGGATATTTTTAACCGCCTCGGCTACCTCCGGCCAGCGCGGCGGATTATTTGGCAGGCCGGCAACCACCAGTTTCTGAAAGGAGGGTTTGGAGCGGGCGTTGGAATTCTTGCCACCTATCCAGATCGCCAGCTTGGAGTGTTCAGGGTCGTTAATCTGCATGGGTGGGCACGGCGGATAACATGCGCCGCAACAGATGCACTTGCGCTCATCGACTTCAAGTGAAGGCTTACCATTCACCATGGCTGGGCGTATCGCTGCTACCGGACAACGCGCTACCACGGCCGGCCTCTCGCATACATTGGACACCAGGTTGTGGTTAATCTGCGGTGGTTTGGTGTGCTGGATGTTAACGGAGATATCCGCCTGGCCGCCGCAATTGATCTGGCAACAGGAGGTGGAGATATGGACGCGATTCGGCATGTTTTCGTTGATGAATTCCTTGTGCAATTCATCCATTAATGACTTAACCACGCCGGATGCATCGGTCGCCGGGATGTCGCAATGCAGGAAGCCCTGCGTGTGCGCAATCATTGAGATTGAATTGCCGGTACCGCCAACTGGAAAGCCTTCGCTGAGCAGCTTCTCAATCAGGGGGTTGACCTTCGCCTTTTGGCTGACCATGAATTCAATATTACTGCGAATGGTAAAACGTACATGACCTTCGGCATATTCATCGGCAATCTGACAGAGATTACGAATGGTACCGGTATCCATCTGGCGTTGGGTGCCGGCACGTACCGTCCATATTTCATCTCCATGAATTGAGACATGGTGCAGGACACCTGGACGAGGCCGGTCATGCCAGTCCCATTGACCGTAATTTTTTGCCATCAGCGGATGCATGTACTGAAATGGATCCGGTACGCCGCTTTCGACCGCCTGACGTAATTCGCTGGACATGGTGGTTCTCCTTAGACTTTGATGAGGAAGCTAATCAATGCAGATCATGCGCCTTGTTGTTTTTCCAACTGGCGTTGATGCCATTTATCGGCTTCAGCTTCCCAGTTGTCCATGCGCACAAATGAGTTGCTGCGCGGATGGTTGACCATGGCGGGATCTACTTCCACGCCAATACCTTCCAGGAAATTTATCAATCCGATGCGATCGATAGTTTCACCGACGCGTTCGTGTTCAAGGGCGTTTTCTGCCCAGAAGTCGATGATGTTACCGGCCAGCTCAACCAACTTCTCGTAATCTTCCGGCGTTTGCAGTTTCATGAACGGAATAATCACCGTGCCAAACAGATCGCCGATCTTTAGGGTGCGTTTGCCACCAACCAGTATCGTGATGCCGCGGTCCATGCCGGGTGACAGGGCCTTGGTCATGACGTTGATGCAGTGCATGCAGCGCACGCAGTTATGATTATCAATATCGAGAGAATCGTCGTCGTTTAACGACATGCATTTAGTTGGACAGCGGCTGATGACATTATCGATTACATACTTGCGACCGCGTTCGTTGACAAAATTTATCACTTCCTCTGGCTTTATCTGGATTTCGTCGCGCCAGGTACCGATTACCGACATGTCGGAACGCTGTACCGAATTCATGCAATCATTTGGGCAACCGGAGAACTTGAATTTGAACTTATATGGCAGAGCCGGGCGGTGCAGGTCGTCAGTGAAGGAATTCATCACTGTGCGGTGTGCGATTGCTTCATTGAAACAGGAATGTTCGCAGCGTGCGGCACCGACGCAGGACATCGATGTGCGCACGGATGGGCCGGCGCCGCCGAGATCAAAGCCCAGATCATTGAGGGCATCAAAGGCATCCTGAATCTTGTCCTTGGTACAGCCCTGAAACATCATATCACCGCTTTGGCCGTGCAGGGCAAGAAGACCTGAACCGTGTTCATCCCAGACGTCGCAAAGTTTGCGCAGGATGTCGGTGTTGTAGTGCATGCCAGGTGGCGGCATCACCCGCAGGGTATGAAATTCAGCAGCAGCGGGAAATTTGTCGGCCACCTCGGAGAAGCGCGGGATGATACCGCCACCATAGCCCCGCACGGTCACGGTACCGCCTTTCCAGTAGCCTTTTTTATTCTGGTATGAGTGTTCGAGCTGGCCGAGCAGGTCACCGATCATCGGCTTCTTTTCTGCCAGTTTCTTCAGACCAGTGACAAAGCTTGGCCATGGTCCACTTTCCAGTTGATCTAAATTAGGTGTTTTGTGTTTTTTTGCCATACAAATCTCCCTTCTTGCTTGGTCGAGTTAGTGAGATGATGAACTAAAACAATAGTAGTATTAAAAATACTACAAAAAGCCTAGTTCAGGTCTTGGCGTGTTGTATATCCCAATTGGTATAATAAAAAAGTAAAAAGGGGATAGAACCCACAGGCATGCGACAGATTACTTTTAGGAAAACAGTATCGTTTTAAGAATTCAGTCTGGAGAATTGCGTATTAGCTGGTTATTTTTTACAACTTATTGATTACACCCTCGCATACGTCCATTGCATAAATAACTGAGTGATTACTACGTCTCTACATGACCTCCATCGATTGACCTAAATCTGATAATGCTAACTTCGTCAAAGCCGACGCCAGTCGTCGACAAATTTACGTTGCCATACTCCGTTGTGAGAAATTCAAATACGATTATTTACCAGTCCAGCTAATAAACGAGTTGCGTAACATCATCGACCGTCCGCTGATTCTCATGGTCGGTAGCACGATTACATTGGCTCATATCGTCTTGGATATGCGTAAATGACAGGATTCCGGGTACGTAGATCAGATCTTGCGGATTGCATACTAATTATTTGGTAATCAATACTCGATGTATGCGAAAACAACCCGAAGTGTCTGCAGTCTTTTAATCTTTACTATTGACATTCTGTTGCATTTATACAAATATGAAAAACAAGTATACAAAATACAAGTATAAAAATGCTTCAAATACTCCTTTTACCTACATTGCGAGGGCTCCCATGCAGGAAATTGCCTGGTATATCACAGTGATTTTGATCGGCCTTTTGGCTTTTATCTTCCTACGGGTGTTGTGGACATCCAATACCGAATCATCTTATGAGGAGGTGACGAAGCGAGCCTATGCGTTTCGTGGCACCTTGTTCTGGTTAGTTGTCGGCGTGGGAGTGGTGATCGCTTTAAGTACGCTATTGCCTTGGCCGCACCCCTCATCGGCAGCGACCGCTAATGCTGAGGTGGTGGAAGTCACCGGCTCGCAATGGCAGTGGGAGCTGAGCAAGTCGCAGTTTCAGGTTGGTAAGGCGGTGGAATTCAGGGTCACCAGTAAAGACGTAAATCACGGATTTGGCATATATGACAATAGCCTGCATCTGTTGGCACAGGTACAGGCGATGCCGGGATATACCAACGT
>JBECKZ010000160.1:0-3054 GCA_040235555.1 Thiohalomonadales bacterium
CGCCTGTACAATACCAGCCTGATCCTCTCCGCACCGATGGTGGCTCTGTGTGCCAATTCTCCATACCTGTTCGGCAAGGATCTTTGGGATGAAAGCAGAATACCGTTGTTCGAGCAGGCAGTGGCCATCGGGGGTTATGATGCCGCGGCATTCGGCCCGATACGGCGCGTTACCTTCGGCTCCGGTTACGTGCGTGATTCACTGCTCGAGTGCTTCCGGGAAAACCTGCAACATTATCCGGTGTTGTTACCCGTTAATCTGGACAACAACGCCAATACCCTGCCGCATCTGCGGATGCATAATGGCACGATCTGGCGCTGGAACCGGCCGCTGATCGGTTTCGATACTGATGGTAATATCCATTTACGTATCGAACATCGGGTGATACCTTCCGGCCCCAGTACCGTCGATGCCGTCGCCAACGCCGCGTTTTATTACGGCGTGGCAACAAGCATGGTACACCAGGAAACCGCCCCCGAGCGGCGGCTGCCCTTCGATCGGGCCCGCGATAATTTTTACCGTGCGGCGCAACTGGGACTGCGCGCGCACCTCCATTGGCTGGATGACAAGAGCCTGCCGGTAGTCGAGCTGCTGATGAAAATCCTGCTGCCCATGGCCGAGGAGGGTCTCGATCGGCTCGGCGTGGCGGCCAGTGACAGTCGCGAATACCTGGATGTCATCCGCCAGCGGCTGGAAAGCGGCACCAACGGCGCGGTCTGGCAGCGGGCCTTCGTAGCCCGTCACGGTCGTGATATGTCGGCGCTGACGGAGGCTTATTTTCAGCATCAACAAAGCGGTGAACCCGTGCACGCCTGGGTGGTTTGAAAATGTTGAATGTCTATAACGCCTTACCGGAAGGATTGCTCGAGTGCGAGGCGCGCGAGTTGCACACGCGCCTCCCCGGTCCCAGCCTGTTACATCTGGCGGGTGAACGTGACGAGCCGCTGTTCATTTCAGTGCTTCTGCACGGCAATGAGACCACCAGCTGGGAGGCCATTCGCAGCGTGCTGCGCGAATACCAGGGCCGGCAACTGCCACGCAGTATCAGCTTGTTCATCGGCAACGTCGCAGCTGCGGCTCGTGGTATGCGGCACCTCGACGGGCAGGCGGATTTCAATCGTATCTGGAAGGCCGATGGCGAACTTGAAGAGCATGTCATGGTCCGTCAGATCCTGGAGCAAATGCGCGAACGCAATGTGTTTGCCAGCATCGATATCCATAACAATACCGGACGCAACCCGCATTATGCCTGCGTCAACCGGCTGGGCACCGCCTATTTTCAACTGGCGACGCTGTTTTCCCGCACCGTGGTGTATTTTCTCAAGCCCGACAGCGTGCAGTCCATGGCCTTCGCAGAGTTGTGCCCGGCGGTGACCGTCGAATGCGGCAAGGTTTCGGATCGTTCGGGGATCGATCATGCCCGTAATTTCATTCATAACGCGCTGGCACTGGAACGCTTTGCCGACGAGAGCATGGATGTGCATAAGCTTAACGTGTTTCATACCGTGGCCGTGGTCAAAGTCAGGGAGGACATGAGTATCGGTGTGAATACCTCGGACGTTGACCTGGAATTGTTAGCGAATGTGGATGCTTATAATTTTCATGAAATTCAGCCGGGGACGCCCCTCGCACATGTTAGCCAGGAGCGGATACTGCCAGTATACGCCCACAACGAACTCGGCAGAGATGTCACGGAGCGTTACTTCGATGTGCGTGACGGGATGTTATGCAACCGGGTCGCAGTCATGCCTTCAATGATGACCCTCGACGTGGATGTGATCCGCAAGGATTGTCTGTGTTACCTCATGGAACGGCTGGACCTGGGCAAGACGCTGGCAAGCTGAATCGGCTCCGCGTCGCACATCGAGTGGATCAATAGTAGTGCCAGCGATACCACCAGTTTCCGATCAGCTCGTGCATCAAATCGTGCATCCTCAGCAAGCTGAAACTGTCGGGCAGTAGTTTTAATATCAGTGATGTGTCGTCCGCTGTATCAAAGCCAAGCGGTGCGGGGGTGACCCTGAAGCCGACCTTGCGAAACGCGGTCAGGGCACGTGGCATATGCAGTGCGTGGGTTACCAGGATGATGTCATCGATGCCCTGCTGACCCAGGATCACTCGGCTATTGACGGCGTTCTCGTAGGTATTGTGGCTGTCGCCTTCCACCCAGGATACACGGGCATGAAAATCCTGTGTCAGCACATTCTTCATCAACTCGGCTTCGGCGGGGCGGTTTTTTTCCAGCACCAGACCGCCGCTGACCAGGATCGGCAGGCGGGTTTTGCGCTGCAACCGGGCCCCGTAGCGAATGCGTTCCAGGCTGAAGATGGAGATCGTATCACCGCCGTATTCCGGGGCATTGGTATAGCGTCCCCCGCCGAGGATAACAATCGCACGGGCCTTGCTTTGTGCAAGAGTGTCGGCATCCAGGGCCGGTATGTTTTCGTAGAATCGCAACAGGGGCTGGCTGACAATCGGCAGGCTCATGAGCAGTAACAGCCCGATGGCAGCATAGATTAGAGACTGGCCTGTGCGATGAAAGCGCAGGCGTAACAGCGCACCCAATAGCAGCATTGACAGGAACAGACCGGGCGGCAGAATAAATCCCTGCAGGATGTGGTTAGCGAGCAGTTCCAAGTTTCCCCCTGGTGGCAAGGGACCAGATTTATTTTTCTACGTCCGCAGCCTGCTGATCGGCGTGATAGGAGGAACGCACCATCGGTCCGCTGGCGACGTTGGCGAAACCGAGTTCATAGCCAATACGTTCGAGTTCGGCGAATTCATCAGGTGTCACGTAGCGTTCCACCGGCAGATGATGTTGGCTGGGTTGCAGGTACTGGCCCAGGGTGATCATGTCGACGCCGTGGTTGTGCAGGTCACGCATGACCTCGACCACCTCATCCAGTTCCTCCCCGAGCCCGAGCATCAGTCCGGACTTGGTCGGCACCCGCGGGTGTTGTTGCTTGAATTGCTGCAACAGCCCGAGTGACCAGGCGTAGTCGGCACCGGGACGGGCCTTTTTGTACAGCCGCGGGACTGTTTCCAGGTTGTGGT
>JBECKZ010000263.1:0-28439 GCA_040235555.1 Thiohalomonadales bacterium
AGGAAGTACTTGATGAACCCGAAGGGTGCTGAAGTGCGACCAGAACGAGCAAAGCGAGTTTAGGAAGTACTTGATGAACCCGAAGGGTGCTGAAGTACAGTGACTCTGAGTTAGGTGCGAAAAAAAAGCGGCCATGACAGCCGCTTCTTTGAATCGCCCTTCGAGCATCCGGCTCGCTTTTATGTCCCGCGCAGGTTCTATCGCATGTCCTTATCAGCTTCCTGCCGCTGCTTGGGTTCCCTGGTTGAGGCTGATCCTGCCTTTTATCACGTCTCCCTGTGCATCTCCTTGGAGGAGTATCTAACAGTGGGCCTTTCTTACGGTGAAAGCATAACAAGATTTTGTGAACATGTTTGTGACGAAGTGTTTCATTCGAGCATTTTGCTCAACTTACGGAATACCGTCTTTACCCTACGCCAGTTGCTGTTTATCCTCACGCCATGAATTCGACCCCGTATAATCCATTTTCGCCATATCTCTCGGTCCACGCCTCGGCCGGCAGCGGCAAGACCCACCAACTGGTGAACCGCCTTATCTATTTATTACTGCATGGCGCCGAACCAGGGGGTATCCTGGCCATCACCTTTACTCGCAAGGCCGCCGCCGAGATGAGCCAGCGCCTTCTGCAGCGGGTGCAGATCCTCTCCGCCAGCCAGGGGGACGACCTCGACAAGCAGTTTGCCGCACTCCAAATTTCACCGACACCCGAATTGCGCCAACGCGCAGCTGGTCTGTATGAATTCCTTCTGCATAGTCACTACCCGGTGCGCAGCACCACCTTCCATGCCTTTTGCCAGGACTTGCTTCGACGCTTCCCTATGGAGGCTGATGTCCCACCCGGATTTGAACTGATCGAATTGACTCGCCAGTTGCTGGATGAGTCCTGGGACAGTTTTGCCAGCGAACTGACTCGCGATCCCGCAAGCGAAACGGCTCAGGCCATGGACCTGCTCTTACGCACACTCGGCTTGCATGAGTGCAAGCGCATATTATTTGGGTTTATCGATCACCGCAGTGACTGGTGGGCACTGACCCTGGAACAAGGTGAGCCGGTGCAGTTTGTTGCTGACCTGATAACACAGCACATTGATATCGACATCAGTACGGATCCACTGCAACAGTTTTTAAGCAATACGCAGCACCAGACACAATTACAGGAATTTCATGATCTGCTGATACAGCACCAGACCAGCACAAACCTGAAAACTGCTCAACAGATAGAACAGGGGCTCAAGGCCGAGTTATCCATCGATGCACGTCTGCTGCTGGTCTGGGATGTCTTTTTCACTGGCAAAGATGAACCACGCAAGCTCAAATCTTCCAAGACATTAATCCAAAAACTTGGGGCCATTGGAACCGAGCGGCTGCTGGAACTGCATGAATTCTTTTGTGATCAGTTAATTCACCTGCGCCGCAAGCAACACGCTGTGGATACCCTGCTACTCAGTCGCGCCTGGTTGCAATGCGGTCAGGTGTTGCTTGACCACTATCAACGCATCAAGCAAACCCAACGAGTACTCGACTTTGCTGACCTGGAATGGAACAGCTATCTGCTGCTGACAACGGCGAGCCATGCTGACTGGGTGCAGTACAAACTGGATCAGCGCATCGACCACCTGCTCATCGATGAATTCCAGGATACCAATCCGATCCAGTGGCAATTGATCCTGCCCCTGTTACAGGAACTGGCCGCAGGTGAAGCACAACGGCAGCGCAGTGTGCTGTTCGTCGGTGACAGTAAACAATCCATTTACAGTTTTCGCCGAGCTGAACCGCGTCTGTTCGCCACCGCCAGTCCCTGGCTTGCCGACCATTTGCCCGGCGCACAACAGACCACACTCAGCAAATCCTGGCGTTCATCACCGGCTATCATTGATGTCGTAAATCAGGTCTTCCTGGACAACCCTAACCTGCACCTGTCTCACTTTGAACGTCATGCCACGGAACACACTCAGCTCTATGGCTGCGTTAGTCTGTTGCCGCTGGTGGCAACAGAAAAACCAGAGAGTGAACCCGGCCTGCGTAATCCGCTCACCACACCACGCTTACAAACCGAAACCGCGCACTACCACGAAGGACAACGCATTGCCGAAACTATTAACGAATTGATTGACAATCAGACCTTGATTGGTCGCCATGGCAACACGCGTTATCTACGTTATTCAGATATCATGATCCTGTTTCGCTCGCGTACACGAGTCAGCGACTACGAACGCGCCTTACGCGAGGCGCACATTCCCTACCTAGGAACCGAACGCGGTACCCTGCTCGACAGCCTGGAAGTCAAGGACATGATCAATCTGTTGCAGTGGTTGATCACCCCCTTCAACAATCTGGCCCTGGCCGGCATTCTGCGCTCGCCCCTGTTTGCAGTCAGCGATGAAGACCTCATGCAATTAGTCGGCAAGGGCGATTGGTTTGCACATTTACAAGAACTGGCGCCAACACTCGCAGATGGTCATCCACTGGCGCGTGCCGCCCGCTATCTGCAAAGCTGGAAACCCTTGGCGGATCTGCTGCCAGTGCACGATCTTCTGGATCGGATCTATAGTGAAGCCAATGTCATTGCCCGTTACCGTGCTGCCTTTCCCGACCACCTGCATCCCCGCATCATTGCCAACCTGATCCGATTCCTGGAGCTGGCCCTGGAAACGGACAGTGGCCGTTATCCAAGCCTGACCCGCTTCATGGTCTGGCTGGACCAATTACGACAACAGGATCAGGAGGCCCCGGATCAACCCCCGGGACAGGGCGAGCAGGATCGGGTACGGCTATTAACCGTGCACGAATCCAAAGGCCTGGAGGCACCGGTAGTGTTTGTTGCCGATGCCAGCAGGGAAAGTCCTACCGAGCGCGGCGCACGTATCCTGGTGGAGTGGCCAGCCGACACACCGACACCACAGAGCTTTTTGTTATCACCCGGCAGCAAATTTCCCAATGCGTATTGCGAACAAATCATCGCGCGTTTACAGGAAAAGGAGGAACTGGAGGATGCGAATCTACTCTACGTTGCCCTCACCCGGGCAGAACAATACTTATATATATCGGCCTCCAATAAAGCCAAAGGCTGGTATGACGAAATCTGCCGGGTATTCGCCATCGACAGCGCAGAACTGGAGGAATCACATAATCTGAGCGAGGCAGGTATACCATCGAACCATGTTGTAGAGACAGCATCGACCGCCTTGCCTACTATCGAGATCCATCCCGGTCTGCAGGGCCCGATTGACCTGGCCGTGACCCAGCAAGAAATCGCCCCAAGTCATGCAGTCGATTGGCAAGGCGGGCAACAGCTCATGTTGGATGAAGATGCCCGTGAACGCGGTATTATTATCCACGCCATGCTGGAAACCCTGGCAAGAGAATCAAACCAGTCATTGCTGGCATTTCAGCACCGATTCAGCCATCTCGATTCACAACAACTGGAACAATATTGGGCAGAGGCACAAAACGTCATCCAACACTTTACTGATCTGTTCAGCGCAGACCAGTTTGATCGTGCCTATTGCGAAGTCCCGGTGGTCTATACCGAAGCCGGACGCACCGTCTACGGCATCATCGACCGACTCGTGTGTTATCCGGACAGGCTGCTCATCGTGGATTACAAAACCCACCGACTCCAACATGGGGAGGATCTGGCACAGGCCGCCCTTCCCTATCAGGAACAACTGCGGTTGTATGCTAACGGTGTCAGGCGTCTGTATCCGGACAAGCCGGTGTCCTGCCAGGTACTGTTTACCGCCCTGCCGCAACGCGTTGAGATTCCGGCTTGAACCGATACCCGGCCAACCCTATATTGATGACTCACCATAGCAACGAGAACAACCATGCACAGCTTTGATACCACATTTGAAACCTTTGCCGCCGATGTCCTGGATGCCTCCCATGAAGTTCCCGTGCTGGTGGATTTCTGGGCCGAATGGTGTGGCCCCTGTAAGCAACTCATGCCGATCCTGACCAAACTGGCAGAAGAATATAACGGTGGTTTCAAACTGGCGAAGGTCAATATCGATGCGCAACAGCAACTGGCGCAGCAATTTCGTGTACGTAGCGTACCGACCGTGAAAGTGGTCAAAGATGGTCAGGTCGTCGATGAATTTCTCGGTGCCCAGCCCGAATCACAAATTCGCAGCCTGCTCGACAAATATATCGTGCGGGAATCAGACAAACTCATGGCCACGGCACTGGAGCGTTACAATAACGGCGATATCACTGCCAAACAGGAAATGATCCAGATCATCAATAGCGATCCGCACAACCACAATCTGCGCCTGTTGTATGTGGACATACTCATGCGTGAAAAAGAATACGACGATGCACGTACCATCCTGCAGTCCCTGCCGGCAGATGTCCGCGAGCAACCGGAAGTCGCCGGCCTCCTGGGACGTCTCGAATTTTTAAACAGTGCCAGCGGTGGCGCGGATGAAGCCAGCCTGCTCGCCAGCATCGATAAGGACCCCGGTGATTGCGAAACACGTTATCAACTTTCTTCTTATTACATTACCCAGGCCCGCTACCAGGAAGCGCTGGACCAACTGCTCGAAATCATGAAACGCGATCGCCAGTATGGTGACGATGCCGGACGCAAGAGCATGCTCAAGGTGTTTGATATGTTGGGAGGCAGAGGTGAACTGGTGAGCCGTTACCGGCAGAAAATGGCAGCGATTTTGTATTAGGTTTCATAATTAAAATGCCGGGTCTCCCCGGCATTTTAATCTAATCACTTGGTTAATTATTAATTCATCGTAACTTTTGATTGCATTTGATCCAGTAGCGCACCTAAACGTGCTGGTGGCACATAGCCGGGAACGACTTCGCCGTTATCGAGGACAAGTGCAGGTGTACCATTGACACCCAGTTCCTCACCCAAATGGTATTCTTTCGCGACCGGGTTATCACAGGGTTTAGATGAAATTTGGATACCACGTTTTGCATTAGTGATCGCTGTTTTCCGATCCTTCGCGCACCACACGGCAACTGCCTTCTTGTATGACTCGGAACCGATACCGGCACGGGGAAAGGCCAGGTAGCGAATCTCAATACCGAGTTTGTTGTACTCCGCAATTTCACTATGCAGTTTGCGGCAGTAGCCACAATCGATATCGGTAAACACAGTGACAACGTGTTTCACCTTTTTGGGTTTGTAGATGATCATGTCTTTTTCGCTGATCTGATCAAGCGCAGCCTTTTTGGCCGCGGTCCGTGCAGGTGAGCTGATATTCATCTTATTCTTGAGATCGACGATGTCGCCATTGATCACATAACGGGCATCTTTGCTCATATAAAACACCATGGGCGGCGCCGTGACCTGGTACAACCCGGGTAATGGCGACGGTTTGATCTCAGTCACTTTCTTACCAAGCTGCTTGCTAACGAGATCACGTATCTGGGCGTATTCGTCACCTTTATCCTTGGCACTGGCAAAACCGGCAACCAGCGATACCAGACATACGATGAGAAAACCGCGCTTAGCTAAATTCATAGGAAATTCCTTGATAACAACAATATGTGAATTGTACCTCTTAAGAGGTGAAAAATATCTGTCTAGTTCCAAATATCGGTACGAATCCGGCCATTCTCAAGTCCTCAACCCCGTGGGTGGTGTTGGGCGTGCAGGGCCTGTAAACGGGCCCGGGCGACATGGGTATAAATCTGAGTAGTGGAGATATTGCTGTGGCCCAGCAACATCTGGACCGCACGTAAGTCCGCGCCATGGTTCAATAAATGGGTTGCAAAGGCATGTCGCAGGGTGTGTGGAGAAAGCGGTGTCTGTATCCCAACCTGCAGGGCATAGCGCTTGATTAAATACCAGAATGCCTGGCGGGTCATAGCACTTTTGCGATTGGTCAGAAATAGTGTCTCACTCGTATCGCCTGCCATCAGATCCGGGCGTGCCTCCTGCAAGTAGCGTCGCAACCAGTCGATTGCCACCTCACCCATGGGCACCAGCCGCTCCTTCTGGCCCTTGCCTGTGACCCGTACGACACCCTGCCGCAAATTCACCTGATGTATTTGTAATGCGACCAGTTCACTGACACGCAAACCAGTGGCATATAACAACTCCAGCATGCTGCGATCACGCAATCCACGACTGGTCTTGCTGTCAGGTGCATCCAGCAGCCTCTCGACTTCTTCCTCACTGAGTGTATCCGGTAAGGTTCTTCCAAGCTTGGGTGCCGACAACAATCGTGTTGGGTCTTCCTCGATGAGATGTTCGCGCCGGCACCAGCGATAAAACCGCCGCAAGCTGGAGAGCAGACGTGCGCTGCTGCGGGGACTGCGTTGTTGCTCACTGCGCAGGGCCAGGTAAGCCATCAATTGTGCGCGTTCAGCAGACAATACATTTGAAATCTTGTTTTGTTCCAACCAGAGCGCAAACTGGTTCAGGTCATTGCGATAGGCGGACAAGGTGTTATCACTCAGGCCGCGCTCCATCCACAATGCGTCCAGAAACCGTTCAATTGTCACTGCACTCACTGTCATGAATAGCTACAGCGCACCTTCATGTGCCAACAACCAGCGTTTACGATCGATAGGTTTACCCTGAGTGGCGCCACTGAAACCACCAATACCGTTTTTGGCGATGACGCGATGACAGGGGACGATCAATGGCACCGGGTTGGCGCGGCAGGCATTGCCTACAGCACGGGCACTGCTGTGCAACCGACTGGCCAGCTCACCATAACTCATGGTCTGGCTCACCGGGATCGCCTGCAAGGCCCGCCATACCTTTAGTTGAAACGGTGTCCCCTGCAGGGCCAGCGGTAATGAGAAACGTGAGCTAGCTCGGCTGAAATAAGCCTGCACTTGCTGTTTGATTTTCCTGTGCAAGGGATCGGTTAAGTTGCGAGTAACCTCACGCCGCACGCCATAATCCACCTGCGTCACTTTACCATCCCGGGTATGAATCGCCAGGCGGCCGATGGGCGAATCCATCACAAAGTGCGCATACATGGTTTATGGTCCGATGCAACGATAAACTGCAAACGTCTGTTTGCCTTCCTGTATCGGTGATATTGGTACAATGGTGTCACCACCCATTTCGGCTGCCGAGTTGCGTGCCAGGACCTGTAGATTTTCCTGGATGATCTTTTCCTTGCGCTGCAGCCCGACAACCTTGTCGGCAACATTGGCCGTGGTCTTGCCCAGCATTTTACAGCTGCTGACTTCCGCTTCGGTGAGAACACGCACCTTATCGCCGCCCGGTGTCAAATTGACCCATGAACAGGCCATTAGCATCAGGACAGCCGCAACCAGTAACAATGATTTGATACGCATGTTATAACCCTCTCCTTAGATTGCTATCATTAGACACAACGTTGCCAAATCTATCATTGCATGGCCCACATTTTTTGCAATTCCCGCTGTAGCGCATCCCGCCGTTCCGGGTCTTTGGTCACTTTCAATAAGCGTTCCAGCAATGTCTGGGCATCCTGGTAGAGACCGGCCTTGGCCAGAACAACCGCGGCCTGGTAATGCGCCGTCTGCGACCATGGATCCATGCTGGCGGGATCCGGGTACATGGCGGACTTTAGATAAAGTTGTGCCGCCTCGTCATAACGTTCCTGCGCCTTGCGCGAATCTGCCATCCAGTAATAAATCTCGCGCCGGGTTTTCTGATCATCCGTACGTGTCATCACTTTGGTAAACAACTCGCACGCCGCCTCGTTCTCGCCAGCGGTCTGCAAATCGAAAATCACCTGCATAAACCGGTCAACCTGTAACTGCTCCATTTTGAGATTGGTATTCAGGATCGCGTTAAGTGCCTGTGTTCCCAGTTTGAGCTGGTTGCCCAGCACCAGGATCCGAGCGCGGCGTAGATACCACATAAACTGGTCTTGTCCCGTCGGTGGTTTCTTGATCGTCGCCATGATTTCCGAGGCCAGATCGATATTGCCACTGGCGAGGGCAAGGTCTACCAGTTTGTGGCGAACAGGTTCTGGAATGTCAGCGCGATGTTTGAAATATTGACTGTCGTTAAACAGGACTTGCAATAACTCATTGCCCTGCTTACGCGTCCTGATTAGGTCGATAAAATCCTGTGCTGCACGATCCCGCGATACTGTTTGCTGTCCACGTAACATCACGAAGGCATACAAACTACGAGCACCGACGGGTTGTTTCTTTTTAATTTTACCGGCCAGTTCCAGCCATTTATCATCCTGGCCGATCAGTAATTGCTGTTTGTTACTGATCTCCACTGCGTAATCGATATAGGCATTCCATAAATCATCACTCTTTGGATCGATAATCGATTTGGGCAGACTCAAGGCCTTGCGATAAACCATTTCCTGTTCCAGTGCCGTTGCTGCCGAACCGCGCTTGCCTGCACGTTCGGCGGCCTCGATAGCCACCGCCCACAAATTGGCAGTCATTTCATCGTTAATCCCCTTCTCGCGCAGATGGCGATAGGTAGCCTGCAGGACTTTCTTACTGGAACGCAACTGACCACGCAATTGCGTCAGCAGCAGCAGTGCGCCTGCGGCGGGTTCATCGGCATGTGGCTTGAGTAGTTCGACTGCTTCGTCATAATTCTGATTCAGTAACAAAATACGGGCACGCAATAGATAATCCTGTTCCGCGCGATCGGGATAATCCTGCCGAAAACGCAAGGCCGCCATCTGAGCATCAGATGCCAGGCTGTCACCCAGATAAGAGCGAATAATCAGGTTCCGCCAGTCACTGAGTTGCTGTACATCCTCCCCCTTGGTATTCCAGATTAACTGGCGTAACTCCGTCCTGGCGATTTCGCCCTGACCCAGTTCGATCATCGCTCTGGCTCGTTGTGCCCTGGCCCATAGCACAAATCCGGGTGACACGGTGCTCGGTAAACGGGCCAGATGTGCACTGATCTGTTTCCAGTCATGCCGCTGGCGGTACAACGCGATACGCTGCTGTTCGTATTTTTCCCAGAGTTCGGTTTGTTTCTTGAGCTGGCCTTGTTCCCGATCCAGTACCCGCAAGGCCAGATTGACAGCACCCGAATCTGCCAGTTGATCAACCTCTGCCACCGCGTCATCGGCATACGACAGTTGTGGCGACAACATCACTCCCAGCAGGAGCACAATGGAAATGGAGAAGAATTTTCGCATGAAGACCTGTGATATCTATCCCATCACACCGGGGTCAAAAAAAAACGGGTAACGTCGCATAACGTTACCCGTTTTTTGTAGGCAGGGCAAAAACGCTTACGCGTTATTGTCACTCTTGATATTGAGTTTTTCCTTAATACGGGCGGATTTACCAGCGCGGTCACGCAGATAATAGAGCTTGGCGCGACGCACGTTACCACGACGCTTTACGGTAATGGAATCGATGGTCTTGCTGTGGGTCTGGAATACCCGCTCCACCCCTTCGCCGTGTGACATCTTGCGCACAGTGAATGAGGAATTCAGTCCCCGGTTACGCTTGGCGATAACCACGCCTTCGAAGGCCTGCAGACGCTCACGCTCGCCTTCCTTTACTTTGACCTGCACCACGACGGTATCACCAGTGGCAAAGTCCGGAACCTCACGGCCCATTTGTTCGGCTTCAAGTTGTTCGATGATAGTGCACATTAGTCTTACCCTCTTCGCAAGGCGCGCAATTATACATGCCAAATCGGCATTAAGCCACTGATCACAAGGCATGAATTGGGGATTTTTAGCGGTTATTCCATCTCATGCTCACGGATAAACTCCGCCAGCAGTGTCTGCTGTTCTGCATCCAGATCCAGCCGGGTCAACAGGTCAGGGCGCCGCAGCCAGGTCCGGCCTAGGGCCTGTTTTTCCCGCCAGCGCCGAATGGCCTGGTGGTCCCCGCTGAGCAACACTGGGGGTACCTGCATCCCGTCCAGCTCTTCCGGGCGAGTATAGTGCGGATGATCGAGCAGACCGGCGACAAAGGAATCTTCCACCGCAGAATCTGAATGGCCCAAAGCCTGTGGTTGCAGGCGGGTAATCCCGTCGATCATAACCATCGCCGCCAGCTCACCACCGCTCAAGACATAATCGCCAATGGACCATTCCTCGTCCACTTCGGCGCTGATGAGGCGCTCATCCACGCCTTCATAGCGGCCACAAACCAGAATCAGCCGATCTCGCAGCGCCAGCTCTTTCATGCCCTGCTGATCCAGCTTGCGCCCCTGTGGAGACAGATAAATCACACGTGCCGGTGTATCCCCGGCATGGCGGGCACGACGAATGGCTTCACGTAGCGGACCGATCATCATCACCATGCCGGGCCCACCGCCATAGGGACGGTCATCCACAGTGCGATGGACATCATGGCTATAGTCACGCGGATTCCAGAAGCCCAGGTCCACAATCCCCCTGGAAATGGCCCGCCCGGTTATGCCATAGTCCGACAGCACCTTGAACATGCCCGGAAACAGTGTCACCACATCAATCTGCATCAGTCACCCGTTGTAAAATCCCGTTGCCAATCCACCTCAATGTACCCCGCTTCGGGGTCCACTTTTAATACATAATAACCTCTCACATACGGGATTAAATGCTCCAGTTCACCATCCCGTACCACCAGCACATCATTGGCCCCGGTCTCCAGCAGATTCACGACTACACCCAGGTCATCGCCTTGCTGGTTACGTACCCGCAGCCCAATCAGGTCAGCCCAGTAATATTCGCCTTTGGCCGGTGTTGGTAGCTGGTCACGTGGGACGGCAATCTCGCGGCCAACCAATTGCGCTGCCACATCCCGATCGGTAATGCCTTCAAATTGGACTATCAAGCCTTTACTTTGTTGCTGGCTGGCAACCACTCGCTGGCAGACCCAGTTATCGTTCTGTTTCAGGTACCAGGGGGAATATTGAAGAATATTGGCACGAGGTTCGGTGTCGGATCGAATTTTTACCCATCCTTTGACACCAAAAACCCCAACCACTTGTCCGAGAATGACATAGTGATTGGGGTCGGAATGCATCACAGCGGAGTCAGAAGAACTGACGCGCGCAAAACTGGTTGCCAGTGATTAAGCGGCGTCTTTGAGCAGCTTGCCCACACGATCCGAGGTCTTGGCGCCCTGGCTCAGCCAGTAATCAACGCGGTCACGATCAAAAACCAGGCGTTGTTCGCCGCCGGTAGCTACCGGATTAAAGAACCCGACTCGTTCGATGTAACGGCCGTCGCGTGCGCTGCGGCTATCGGTCACAACGATGGTATAAAACGGCCGCTTTTTCGCGCCACCACGTGATAGACGAATGGTTACCATAAAATTCTGTTTACCTTTATTTACGCTGTCATGGTTACCGGGACAGACCCGGGAAAACCGCGCATTTTACTGGAAATCCGCCAAAAGTGAAGTCCAAATCTCACTGAATTCCGAGATTTAGCCCATGCCCGGCGGCATCCCGCCCTTAAACTGGCGCAGCATCTTGGCCATTCCACCTTTGCGCATCTTTTTCATCATTTTCTGCATCTGGGTGAACTGCTTGAGCAGACGGTTGACGTCCTGAACCTGGGTCCCGGAACCTGCGGCTATCCGGCGTTTACGTGAGCCATTGATTATATCGGGCAGGCGTCGTTCCTTGGGCGTCATGGAATTGATAATGGCCTCCATCCGTATCATCTGCCGGTCATTGACCTGATCCATGGCCTTCTGCGGCAGATTCCCCATGCCTGGCAGCTTGTCCAGCAGTGCACCCATACCACCCATGTTTTTCAGTTGCTGAAATTGCTCGCGAAAATCCTCCAGGTCGAAACCTTTACCTTTTTGCAGCTTTTTGGCCAGTTTCTCGGCCTTGTCGACATCGATCTTTTGCTGCACCTCTTCCACCAGGGAAACCACGTCTCCCATGCCGAGGATGCGCCCCGCCACCCGGTCCGGGTAGAACGGCTCCAGGGCCTCACTCTTTTCGCCGACCCCGAGAAATTTGATGGGTTTGCCAGTGATTTGACGTACAGACAGCGCTGCACCGCCGCGGGCATCACCATCGGTCTTGGTCAAAATCACCCCGGTCAGGGGCAGGGCCTCGTCAAAGGCCTTGGCGGTATTGGCCGCATCCTGGCCGGTCATGCTATCGACCACGAACAAGGTTTCCAGTGGCTGGATCGCGGCATGGATTTGTTTGATCTCATCCATCATTTCCGCGTCGATGTGTAAGCGACCTGCAGTATCGACGATGAGGATATCCTGGTGCTGGACCTTGGCTGCCTGCAGTGCGGCTTTGGCAATGGCCACCGGCTTTTGCCCGGTCTCGCTGGGATAGAAGGCAGCCTCGTTTTGCGCTGCCACGGTCTTGAGCTGTTCAATAGCGGCGGGACGGTACACGTCGCAACTCACTACCATCACCGATTTTTTCTGGCGCTGCTTGAGCCAGCGTGCCAATTTACCCACAGTCGTGGTCTTACCCGCGCCCTGCAGACCCGCCATCAGGATGACCACCGGTGGGGTCGCCGAGAGATTGAGCGCATCATTGGCAGCGCCCATAATCTGGGTCAGTTCGTCGTTGACGATCTTGATGAAGGCCTGGCCGGGGGTCAGGCTCTTGAGCACTTCCTCACCCATGGCCCGTGTACGTACATGTTCTACAAATTCCTTCACCACTGGCAGTGCTACATCCGCTTCCAGCAAGGCCATACGCACTTCGCGCAAAGTGTCCTTGATATTTTCCTCGCTAAGACGGCCGACACCGCGCAGATTCCGAATGCTGCGACCAAGTCGCTCACTAAGTCCATCAAACATGCTGATTACGCCGGGATTGAAAACAAGGCGGGATTATAACGTGAATTGCACGCCACCGTTGAGGGGGTAGATGGCGTGGGTTTGGATTGCCTCCTGGCATTGCTCGAAAATCTTACTCTCAGCACCGGGTTTGTTGTGACTGATATAGACCTTGGGCTTGTGCTGTAATTTGGTGAGATCGCTGGCCAGTAACGCCGGGCAGTAGTGTCCGGCCCGACGGCACAACTCGATTTCCTCATTGGGAAAAGCAGCCTCCACCATCAGGATATCCAGATTGTTGTGGGCATTGAGCGTTGCCCAGAAATTATCGTTCGTGGTCGTATCACCACTGAAGGCAAACGCGCCACCCGCAGTCTCTACCCGGTAACCGACACCAGGGACGGTGTGATTCACACTAATGCTCTCGAAGCGGCGTTCACCCAGGCTGACAACCTCTCCCGGTTGCATGGTTTCAAACGTCAGTACAGGCTTTTCTGCAGAAGGTAAACGGGTGAAATCTGGCCACACAATATTATTGAAGATATGGTTTCGCAGCGCATCGAGCGTTGTCGCCTGGGCGTGAACGGTTATGGGGGTGTGTAACCGATCAAACAGGGTATCCACCAGGAACGGAACACTGGCAATATGATCGAGGTGAGAATGGGTCAGAAAGATGTGACGGAGGCTGGACATTTCGTCCATGCTCAGATCACCTGCCCCGGTCCCGGCATCAATCAATACGTCCTGATCCACCAAAATGGTGGTGGTGCGCAGATTCTTGCCAACCCCACCACTACACCCTAAAACCCTTATCTCCATCCAGCTCTGTCCGTTATACAACCTGTCTTTAATTTAAATCCTTGCCAGGACCTGCCACACGACCGCTGATCATGCCATATCCCAAGTAAAACAGAATGATATAGGGGTCACAAGCCACGCGCTGAGCCCCATCTAACCTTACCCGGGATGCGAAATTTATAGCAACCCAGCCTGCTACCCTTGAAACTCGTGGATCTCATCGGCCACATTTTGCCAAATCATTAAAGGTTTTTTCCTTTTAGACAGCCAGTTGGCATCTATGCCTCTTTTGTAGACTGAGAACTTACGCCACAATAGCCGGATTATGATTCAAGAACTTCTGGCCAGCGTAGTCATCCTGCTTTATCTGTTGCTTTCCGTCTTGCTGATTTACCGACTGGTGAGTGCCGGGCGAGGATTAAACAAACATACCCTGCTTTTCATTGGGTTCATTGCCCTTATCATTCACGGTTACCTGCTGCACGTCCGCCTGTTTGTACCCGTAAAGATGGATTTAAGTCTGTTTACGGTATTCTCGGTGGTTACCTGGGTTATCACCGCCATGTTGGTGGTGTTCTCCTGGCGCGAACCGGTGGAGAACCTGCTGATCGGTGTCCTGCCTTTTGCCATTGTTGCGGTATTTTTGCGCGTGATCAGCCATCAACATTATGTCTTAAGTGAAAATCTCTCCAGTGGTCTGGAGCTGCATATCCTGGTCTCCATCATTGCCTACAGCCTGCTCAGTATCGCTGCATTACAGGCTATTTTGCTCTATATCCAGGATGCCTATCTGCATAACAAGCACCCGGCTGGCTTTGTCCGCGCCCTGCCCCCGTTGGAAACCATGGAGCGACTGCTGTTTCGTATGATCGCTATCGGTTTTATTGTGCTGTCCTTTTCCGTCGTCAGCGGGTTTATCTATCTGCAGGATGTCTTCGCCCAGCACCTGACGCATAAGGTCGTGCTCTCTGTCGGCGCCTGGATCCTGTACGCAATCCTGCTCTGGGGGCGCTGGCGATTTGGTTGGCGGGGCCGTATTGCCATACGTTGGACCCTGACCGGCTTTGTTCTTCTGTTGCTGGCCTATTTCGGCAGCAAATTCGTCATTGAAGTCATACTTAAACGCTAACCTGCTGAAATGAAAAATGTTATTGCCGGCTTGACGAACCCCGTCCGGTCCTTAGTAATATGCTCGGGTGGCCCAACACAGGAATAAATATTTTTGGACGACATTCCGATAAGCGCCCTGATTGGCATTCTGGTTTTCCTAATTATTTTTTCAGGATTTTTTTCCGGCTCGGAAACAGGATTGATGAGCCTGAATCGCTATCGGCTACGCCATCTAGCTGATAACAACCACCGCGGTGCCAAGGCAGCCCTGCGATTACTCACCCGACCTGAACGTCTGATTGGTGTGATCCTGCTCGGGAATAACCTGGTGAATATTCTTGCCGCCTCCATCGGTACCCTCATTGGTTATCGCCTGTATGGTGAGCAAGGCGCCGTCATTAGTCCGTTCGTATTGACCGCGCTGGTCCTGATCTTTTCCGAGGTGACACCGAAAACCCTGGCGGCCTTACAACCGGAACGATACGCCCTGCCGGCCACCTATGCCCTGGAGCCCTTACTCAAGCTGCTTTACCCCATTGTCTGGTTAACCAACCAGGCATCCAATCTGATTTTCCGCATCCTGGGTATCTCGGCGGAACGGGCAACCCATTACGATCTGAACACCGAGGAATTGCGTATTGTGGTCAACGAAGCCGCAACCGTAATCCCGCAGCGCCACCAGCAGATGCTGCTGAATATCCTCGACCTCGAAAAGATTACCGTGGAAGACATAATGATCCCGCGTAACGAGATCGTCGGCATTAACATGCACGATGAGTGGGAGAGTATTGTCACCCAGATAACAGAAAGTCAGCACACTCGATTACCGGTTTTTGAGGGAGACATCAATCACATCATCGGTTTCCTTCACCTGCGCAAAGCACTCAGGCTATTTCAGAAACTCGATGCTGCCAACAAGGACACCCTGCGTGAGCTGGTACGGGAAGCCTATTTCGTCCCGGAAAGTACCCCGCTGAACACTCAACTACTGCATTTCCAGCATGAAAAACGTCGTGTTGGATTAGTCGTGGATGAATACGGCGATATCATGGGATTGATCACCCTGGAGGATCTGTTAGAAGAAATCGTGGGTGAATTCACCACCGATCCCGCTGCACAGATTGTCGACATTCATCGTTTGGATGATGGTAGTTTTCTGGTGGACGGCGGCACCAGCATTCGCGAGTTGAATCGCACCCTGGGTTGGAATTTACCCAGCAACGGCCCCAAAACTCTCAATGGTCTGATCATCGAATATCTTGAACAGATTCCGGAGCCAGGCACCAGCCTGTTATTAGCCGATTATCCGATGGAAATTGTTCAAACGACCAGCAACAGTGTCAAAACTGTGCGTATCGATGCCGACTGGAAAGCCAAACAAAACAAGAAAGACTAAACCTGTTCGTATCAATAGCCGCTAACCATTCTGTGTGTTGTACATTCACATGAAATACGGTCTATAATCCCAAGATAAATATAGGTTTTTTTCTTTAATTTTGGAGACTTGCAGTGTCCAAGCTGACGCTGTCTTTCAAAGGACGGGTCCTACGTGTATTTTCGTTGCCGCAAGGGGCTACTTTAATTGGTAGCGATCCCGCCTGCCCGGTACATATCGATAGCCTCGCCGTCGAACCCAAACATGCCCGGATCGAGGTGCATGCGCAGGATGCCATTTTGTTTGATATGGATTCGAAAGAAGGCACCTTCGTGAACCAGGATAAGATCTCGGAACATAAACTCAAAGACAATGACATCATCCGGGTTGGCAAACATACTCTGCAATATACGTACGAAGAAGTCAGCCATCTGAACGCCAACGAATCCTCCACCAGTATTGATATTCATCCGGTGATGGAGAAATTGTCTGAACAACAAGAAGAAGCAGAGACAGCCAGTCAGGATGCCGGCGATCATAAACAGGGTTGGTTACAGATCCTCAATGGTCAGAACCTGGGTAAGACGCTCAGTCTGAATCGGTCCATGACTAACCTGGGCAAACCGGGTGTGGCAACCGCCGTGATTACACGCCGGCA
This sequence comes from Thiohalomonadales bacterium, assembly GCA_040235555.1. GTDB lineage: Bacteria > Pseudomonadota > Gammaproteobacteria > UBA6429 > Thiohalophilaceae > RI-92. The sequence continues at coordinate 16,602 of JBECKZ010000263.1, forward strand.
TGACGGGTATTTTATTTCACACCTCGAAGGCAAAAAAACGCCCCTCGTCGGTGACAATCCTATTGGCGAACACAGTGTTAAACTCGAAGATGGCGACACTATCACCATTGGTAATATCAAAATGCAGTTTTATCTGGAGTAAAACCACCGCGATTCTGATTAACTACATGACGGATTCCCAACCTCAGCGCCGTCACCTCAGCCGCATTCCCTTCGATGCCGAGTACCATATCTGTGACATGGATGGAAACAACGATCATATTGGCCATGTCATCGATCTGAGCCTGAAAGGCGCACTGATCGTACGTCCCGTAGATTTTTCCGCTCAACTCAAAGAACTAATGATACTGGATCTGAAACTGGGCGACGGTGATTTACATATTGAGATGCAGGTCAGGATTGCGCACCTGCATGAACACAGTATCGGTGTTATTTGCGAACACCTGGATCTGGATAGCATGACCCACCTGTGCCACCTTCTCGAACTAAACCTGGGTTCGCACGCCTTGCTCGAACGCGAGCTCGGTGAAATGTTGCAGCTCACAACGCGTTAAGTGCGGCTCCTATCGTATCCACTGCAATAACGTCCATACCGGGAATGCTTTTGCGTGGCGCATTGGCAGATGGCACCAGTGCCCGCTGGTAACCATGTTTCCTTGCTTCGCTGAGTCGTTCCTGGCCGTTTGGTACCGGGCGGATTTCACCAGCCAGACCGACTTCACCGAACACCACCAGGTCGCGCGGCAAACTGCGATTGCGCAAGCTGGATACCACGGCCAGTAATACCGGCAGATCAGCCCCGGTTTCGGTTACCCGTACGCCACCCACGACATTGGCAAAGACATCCTGATCAGCCGTTACAATGCCGCCGTGGCGGTGTAGCACTGCCAGTAATATCGCCAGCCGATTGTGTTCGAAACCCACAGTGACCCGACGGGGGTTGCTCAACTGCGACTCATCCACCAGCGCCTGCACCTCGACAAGTAAAGGCCGGCTACCTTCCAGGGTTACCATGATAGCGCTACCGGTAACCTCCTGTTGATGGCGGGAAAGAAAGATGGCGGAAGGATTACTGACTTCACGTAGCCCCTTATCCGTCATGGCAAAGACACCCAGTTCATTTACTGCACCAAAGCGATTCTTGAACGCACGGACCAAACGATAGCGCTGACTGGATTCACCCTCAAAATACAAAACCGTATCCACCATGTGCTCGAGTACGCGCGGACCGGCCAGGGTACCTTCCTTGGTCACATGCCCGACCAGAAACAAGGCAATATGCGTTTGTTTGGCAAAACGCACCAATTGCGCCGCACACTCACGGACCTGTGCCACTGCACCCGGTGCCGAGGTCAGTAATTCGGTATACATTGTCTGGATCGAATCGATCACCATCACCTGGGGCCGGGTTTCATGGGCCTTCTGCAAAATACTTTCAACGCTGGTCGCCGCCAGTAATGCAACGTTGGCATCGGACAGATCAAGACGATGTGCGCGCAAACTCACCTGTTGCAGGGATTCCTCACCAGTGACATAAAGCGTGCTAAATCGCTGACTGAGATTAACAATCGCTTGCAACAACAAGGTGGATTTTCCAATCCCCGGATCACCACCAATTAATGTGACCGAACCGGGTACCAGACCACCACCGAGGACGCGATCAAATTCACTGATGCCGGTCGGTATGCGCTGAATGTCATCGGGCAAAACTTCATGTAACAACTGAATACGCTCCGCCTCGCCGGCGAAACCGCCCGCTGCCATACCGCGTCGGGGCGACACGATGGCAGTCGTCTCGCTCATGGTATTCCAGGCACCACAATCGGCACACTGGCCGGACCATTTACTGGCCTGTGCCCCGCAGGCAGAACAGAAATAGACAGATTTGCTTTTAGCCATACGCGCATTGTAACCCGGCGCGCAACAAAAACCATCGTCGATATATCACGTCTATCCGGATATGGATTAGAATCAAACAGCTGTTGTGTAAAGGATAAATACTGCCTTATGCTTTGGCTGATTCTGTTTGCCACGTTCACTGCCCTGATCGTACTGGACCTTGGCGTTATTCATCGCCATGTCCGGGAGATTTCCCTGTACGAAGCTTTGGCTATGTCAGCCTTCTGGATTAGCATAGGTCTGGGATTTGCGGTATTCGTATATTTCAGTTATGAACATCAGTGGTATGTGAGCAGTGATCTAACTGGTCGGCGTGCCCTCTACCAGTACCTTACGGCCTATTCGCTGGAAAAAATGCTCAGCCTGGACAACCTGTTTGTCATGGCGCTAATCTTTCATCAATTGCAGATTCCGGTAGCGTACCAGCACCGGGTATTGTTCTGGGGTATTCTCGCTGCAGTCATTATGCGTGGCCTGTTTATCTCCGGCGGAATGTTGCTAATCCATCATTTTGACTGGATGGTCTATGTCTTCGGTGGTTTTTTGCTATTAAGCGCCTTCAAGATGTTATCAAATCAGCTGCCAAACACATTATCAGAAAAAAATATTTTGTTACGCAGCATACGTAAATTAATCCATGTACATACCGAAATAACAGATGATCGATTTTTCAAACGCAGTGATGGTCACCTGGCGCTAACTCCACTATTCCTTGCCCTGATCATGGTGGAATCAGCGGATGTGATGTTTGCCCTGGATTCAATCCCGGCTGTGATAGCTGTATCTCGTGAACCGTTTATCGTTTACAGCTCTAACGTCTTTGCTATTCTAGGCCTGCGTTCCTTGTATTTCGTACTGGCAAGCGCATTAAAACAGTTTCACTACCTGAAACTTAGCATGGTGTTGATCTTATGTTTTATCGGCACAAAAATGCTGCTGACACACGTTTACACGATTAATGCCATGATATCGTTAATCGTGATTTTTATCATCATGTCATTGGGCGTTGTCGCATCCTTACTGGACAAGACACGTGGCAATGTCCTTGCGACATCACCACTGGCTGAAGACTTAGGGCGAATTTACACCATCACGTTTGCCGGCATCAAACGCGTGATGATCCTTGCGATAGGCAGTAGCGTGGTTATTATCGGGGTTATCATGATTTTTACTCCCGGACCTGCAATTGTGGTGATTCCTGCTGGCCTGGCGATTTTGGCCACGGAATTCATCTGGGCAAGACGTTTATTAAAGTATTTTAAACAGAAGTTTGTATACTATAGTAAAGAAACACAAAACTATTTGCGGCGAAAAAAGGCGCATCGCGCCCCTGACAACAACAAGGATTAACTGTGAAAAGACTCTTGCCATTTCTGGGCATGCTATCGCTAATCGGCTGCGGACCGTCTATTCAGATATCACCACCGACGTACACGAATGCACAGGAAACTGGTTCTATTAATATAACGGTCAACGATCACAATGACCGACTCGGCAAACCCATCGTTCACCTGTTCCCTAGATACCAGCCATTACAACGTCTGGAGCTTGCGGATAATTTAACTCAACCAAAACCTGGCGAATTCACCCTGACACTACCCAAGTTACAACCGGATGAATATCGCATCGTGATGGTGATACCTTACACTGTCAAAATTGCCGGAATCCCTATCGGTAGTGGAATTCAACGTACCTACTCGGACTTTTCTATCCATCAAACGCTACCTGCCAGTTGCTTTCGTTTTGATAATAAAGAACATGACCTCATGGGCTGGACCAGTCATGGCGTTTATATTAACAACCGGGATAAACCGGTAAGCAAGGAAACCTGCCCAGGGCTATTCTATATTAATAGCAGTTGGCCATATCCTCTGACGGATACCAGCCATGGCGGCAGTCTGTTTGTGCCTATCTCGAGTGAGTGTTTTCCGAAAACGTCTCCGCAATTGAGCCAGCAGGGACAATGGACATTCGCACTGATTTCACCGGATTTAGCTGAACGTCCGGAGTGGCAACATCTGCAGGCGATCCGGTTTCATATGGCAACCCGGACAGTCAATCTTACCGTACAACCTGAAATCCAGTATTTACATAACAACGAAAACCACACATCACTCTCTGACGTCGAAACGCCTTCACATTATGACATCAATGGTGGTCGCTGGAATGATTATGAATATGACTTTAACTTGCCACAGGGAGCAACTATTAACCATGTCATCTTCCATGTATATGGCGTGCCGGAAAAAACAGTCAGTGAGCAGGTGGACTCACTCTATCTGGATGCAGTGTGTCCGGTAAAATAACCAACACGTGTTGATCCTTGAATTAAAAATTAACCGCTATATTCGTACTTCACCCGCCGCGTAACACCACACAACAAGGTATAGGCTATGGTACCTGCATGGCTGGCCACAGTTTCTACTGGCAGGCCTTCGCCCCACAAGATCACCGGATCACCAACTTTCGCATCAGGACAATTACTCAGATCCACGGTAATCATGTCCATGGAAACACGTCCTACCAACGTGGTCGTTTGTTGATTGACCAACACTGGTGTTCCCGACACGGCGTGGCGCGGATAGCCATCGCCATAGCCAATAGCAACAACACCGAGTGTCATGGACTTTGGAGCAACCCAGGTACCTCCGTAACCAACTCGATCGCCCTTCTTGATAGTTTTAATACTAATGAGATGTGAGGCCAGGGTCATGACAGGCTGCAAAGTGTGTCCGGTGCCCAGGCTATCAATGAAAGGGGAAGCACCATAAAGCATGATTCCAGGCCTGACCCAGTCGCGATGTGATTCTGGCCAACCGAGGATACCTGCAGAATTTGCGATACTTTGCTGCAGCTCAGTACATGTTGCTACGGCATTTTGAAACAAGCTTAACTGTTGTCGAGTGGCATCGCTGTTGCGATCATCCGCGCACGCCAGGTGAGTCATCAGGTTAACGGGTTGTTCGACATTCTCACAGGCCATCAAGCGGTGCAGAATACCTGAGCATTGTGCCGGCTCGAATCCCAGGCGGTGCATACCGGTATCCAGTTTCAACCAGACGGTTACCGGTTTGCCGTTGTGGCGTTCCAGTAATTTGATTTGGGTCGGTTCATGAATTACCGATTGCAAATTGTAGGCACGGATCAGATGCAGCTCTTCGGCAGAAGAAAATCCTTCGAGTAACACGATAGGCTGGGGTACACCACCTTCGCGTAACAGAACTGCTTCATCCACTGTCGCAACACCGAAGGCATCGGCTGCATGCAGAGCACGGGCGACTGGCAGCAGCCCATGCCCATAAGCATTAGCCTTGATAATCGCCATATGTCTGGAATGGGGTGCCGCACGATGCGCCACCTGGAGATTGTGCTGCAGCGCGCTCAGGTTCACGACAGCGCGCGTGGCACGTGTCATGAATAGCCCTCGTTGTAGCCTTGCTGGCTAATGTAATTTTCGAAACGGGTGTACTGTCCCAGGAAGGTCAGCCGCGTGGTACCGATTGGACCGTTACGTTGCTTGCCGACGATGATCTCGGCTATGCCCTTGTCCGGCGAATCCTCATGATAGACTTCGTCGCGATAAATAAACACGATGACGTCGGCATCCTGCTCAATCGCACCAGATTCACGTAAGTCAGACATTACCGGGCGCTTGTTGGGTCGTTGTTCCAGCGAACGGTTCAACTGTGACAGGGCGATCACCGGCACACTCAACTCCTTGGCCAGGGCCTTGAGGTTGCGCGAGATTTCGGAAATTTCGGTGGCGCGGTTTTCGCGAGACGAGGCCGGGCCCTGCATCAATTGCAAATAGTCGATCACGATCAGACCCAGACCATGCTCTCGCGCGATGCGGCGTGCCCGTGCACGCAATTCGCCCGGTGTCAGGGCTGGTGTGTCATCAATAAAAATGGGCGCCTCGGACAGGATGCCCACGGCAGAGGTCAGTCGTGGCCAGTCCTCGTCACCCAGCTTGCCGGTGCGGATCTTGTGCTGATCGATATGTCCCAGGGAGGACATCATGCGCATGGCGAGAGATTCACCCGGCATTTCCATACTGAATACAGCCACCGGCACTTTGTGTTTAATCGCGGCATTTTCCACGATATTCATGGCAAAAGTTGTCTTACCCATCGAGGGTCGGCCGGCGACAATGACTAAATCGGATTTTTGCAGGCCGGCGGTCTGCTCATCAAAGTCGGTAAATCCGGTGGGAACACCCGTAATGTGACTGTCGAGTTGAAACAGGTGATCGATGGTATCTACCGCTCGGGTGAGCAGGGTCTTGATCCCGACAAAGCCGGAGCGGCCACGTGCCCCGGCATCGGCGATCTCGAACACGAGTTGTTCCGCTCGCTCCAGCAAATCGGCACTGGTCTGGCCTTCCGGATTATAGGCACTGCCACTGATTTCATTCGCCACCTGGATCAGTTGGCGCAACACCGAACGCTCGCGCACGATCTCCGCATAGGCCTTGATATTGGCCGCCGTTGGTGTGTTATTGGCCAGCGTACCGAGATAACTCAGACCACCGACGTTATCCAGTTCCCGATTTTTCTCCAGCCATTCCGACAGAGTGACGGCATCACAGGGCTGACCCTCACCCGCAAGCCTGCTGATGGCACGGAAAATCAGGCGATGATCCCGGCGATAAAAATCTTCTTCGGTAATAACGTCGCCAATCTTGTCCCAGGCATTATTGTCGAGCATGAGACCGCCAAGGACGGCCTGTTCGGCTTCGATAGAAAATGGAGGTAACTTAAGAGCTTCGGTCTGGATATCTTTGCTGGTGGACTTCGGATATTTGAGTTGATCTACCATGGATGCAATCGTCTCCTGCGCAGTCTGTGCTGCTTATTCCGTCCAATACCCCTTAGATAGCCTGAGAGAATAGCAAGTTCACTGCTCTACGAACAGTGTATAAGGTTGTGAATAACTTGTCGAAAACCCGGTATAAATAAAAAACCGCCGGAGACCGGCGGTTTTGATGACGTCACTTGCGTGTGCGATCAGGCAGCCTGCACCACAACGGAAATATCCTGCATGACGTCAGTGTGGGTACGCACGTGCACCACGAATTCACCCAGGGTGTGAATCGGGCCTTCGGGCATGATGACTTCACGTTTTTCCACTTGCACGCCTGCCTCAGTGAGCGCATCGGCAATATCGGCCGGACCCACGGATCCAAACAACTTGCCTTCTTCACCCGCGTTACGCGCTAGCGTAATTGTGCCAACCGCATGGATCTGTCCGGCACGCGCCTGCGCAGCAGCCAGGGTTTCGGCAGCAGCCTGTTCCAGCTCGGCGCGACGCGCTTCGAACATTTCGATATTCACCTTGGTTGCAGGTACGGCTTTCTTTTTCGGGATCAGAAAGTTGCGGCCATAGCCGGCACGGACCTTGACCTGATCACCCAGGTCGCCAAGATTCGCGACTTTTTCCAATAATATAACTTGCATGGTCTCTTCCTCTGGGCAATAGCGATTATTCGTGAGAATCGCAATAAGGGATTAAGGCCAGAAAACGGGCACGCTTGATGGCAGTCGACAACTGGCGCTGATATTTGGCACTGGTCCCGGTGATACGGCTGGGGACGATCTTGCCGTTTTCCATGATGTAATTTCTTAACAGATTGATGTCTTTGTAATCAATCTCTTCAATACCCTCTGCCTTGAAGCGGCAAAACTTTTTACGCCGAAAATAACGTGCCATGGTTTACTCCTGAATTCGTTGATATGCGGGCGGGCCTTAGGCCGCCTCTTCCTCGTCTTCCTCGCGCTCGCGACGGAAGTCTTCACTACTGCCACGCTCATCGTCTTTCTTCATCAACGGTGAGGGCTCGGTGACAGTTTTGTCGCGTTTGAGGGTCATGTGCCGCAGCACGGCATCGTTGAAGCGGAAGGCACTCTCCAGCTCATCCAGTGCTTCTTTATCGCACTCGATGTTCATCAGCACGTAATGCGCCTTGTGGATCTTTTGAATGGTGTAAGCCAGTTGGCGGCGGCCCCAGTCTTCAAGGCGGTGGATCTTGCCACCCTTGCCTTCGATGTTCGCGCGATAACGCTCGATCATCCCGGGAACCTGTTCGCTCTGATCCGGATGGACCAGAAACACGATTTCATAGTGTCTCATGCAATTTCCTCTCGGTTAACGCCCCCCGACCTGCGCGGTGGAGCAAGGAGTATCAAATTTTAACCACCCGCTACGGGTGAGGCGCGAATTTTACAGGGAAATAAAGCAGGAAGGCAAATTCAGGCTTTAGCCGGAATGGCGCTGACGTACGGCCTCGAACAGTGCCACCCCCGCCGTCACCGAGACATTGAGGCTTTCGACACTGCCCTGCATCGGCAAACTGGCGAGCAGATCACAGGTTTCGCGGGTCAGCCGGCGCAGGCCGCTACCTTCCGCGCCCAGGACCAGGGCCAATGGCCCCTGCAAATCGCAATCGTAAAGCGAGGTCGTCGCCTCCCCGGCCAGCCCCACACAGAAGACCTGCGCATCCTGAAGCTCGCGTAAACAGCGGGCCAGGTTGGTGACCTGGTAAAACGGTAGCACCTCGGCCGCACCACTGGCCACCTTGCTGACCGTGGCGGTCAGACCACAGGCACGATCACGCGGGACCACCACGCCATGTGCCCCCGCGGCATCGGCGCTGCGCAGACAGGCCCCCAGATTATGCGGGTCCGTTACGCCATCCAGGACCAGCCACAGCGATGGCACGGATAAGTGTGCCAGATCCCGCAATAAATCCTGTTCATTGCCGATGTGTGGCGGGCGTACCTGCGCCATCACGCCCTGGTGATTGACCTCACCCAGTTGCTTGCTGAGCTGTTTGTCCGTCACGCGTTGCAGGGCAATCCCGTGGCGCTCGATTTCCTGGAGTAACTGACCCACCCGCTCATCGTGTTTACCCTGGACTATCGAGACACTCAAGACACGTTCGGGCGTGCGCTGCATCACTGCCTGTAAGGTATGCAGACCGTAGATGGTGTAATTGTTTAACTTGCTCATGGCCTAGCGACGGCTTTTCTTTTTCCGGCCACTCGCCGTGCCCTTTTTCTTGCCACCATGCTGTTTGGACTTGCGTGTGCGTTTGCTCTCGTCCCTGGACTTGTGTTTTGCCCCAGAACGCTGTTTGGCGGACTGCTTCTTCTTGGATTTAGATTTACCAGTCGTGGTTTTGCCGCCACGGCGATTGCCGGTTGGACTATCAGCCATGGCTACCGGTTGTTTGTCCGTGAGTTCAAAATCGATTTTGCGCTCATCCAGATCGACCCGAGCCACCACGACCCGCACCGGATCGCCCAGGCGATAAATCTTGTTGGTCCGCTCACCGATCATGCGGTGATGGGTCGGATCATAGTGGTAATAATCCTGCCGCAGCGCTGTCACGTGCACCAGACCCTCGACATAAATCTCGGACAACTCCACGAAGATACCGAAATTGGTCACCGAGGTGATGATGCCATCGTACTCGCTCCCGAGTTTATCCAGCATGTATTCACACTTGAGCCAGTCAACTGCATCACGGGTGGCATCATCGGCACGGCGCTCGGTCATGGAACAGTGATCACCGAGGGATTCCATGTCGGTTTGACTGTAGGTAAAGGCGCTGAGCTTTTGTTTGCTCAGTAAATGCCGAATCGCGCGATGCACCAGCAGATCCGGGTAACGGCGAATCGGTGAGGTAAAATGCGCATAGGCCTCGAAGGCCAGACCGAAGTGCCCCAGGTTGTCCGCGCCATACATGGCCTGGCGCAGGCTGCGCAGTAATACGGTTTGAATCAAATGCGCATCATGCCGGCCCTTTACCTGTTCCAGCAGTTTGGCATAGTGCCTGGGTTCCGGCTCATCACCACCGCCCAGGTTAAGGCCAACCTCACCCAGAAATTCACGCAACTCGGTGAGTTTTTCCTGCCCCGGCGGTTCATGGTTGCGGTACAGGGCCGCGATCTCATGACTCTGCAGGTAATCGGCCGCCGCCACGTTAGCCATCAGCATGCACTCTTCAATCAGACGATGGGCATCGTTACGTACCACGGGAATAATGCGTTCGATCTTGCGGTCTTCACCGAACACGATCCGTGTCTCGGTGCTTTCAAAATCGATGGCCCCACGCTTGTTACGTGCAGCCAACAGGATCTTGAACAAGGCGTACAGGGTCTCCAGGTGCGGCACCAGATCGCGATACTGTTCACGCAAGCTGGCATCCTGCTTGACCAGCATGGCGGCGACCTTGTTGTAGGTCAGGCGCGCATGCGAGTGCATGATTGCCGGAAAGAATCGATATTTTTTCAGTGCCCCGGTCGGACTGATGTCCATCTCGCAGGCCATGCACAGGCGATCCATCTGAGGATTGAGTGAACACAGTCCATTGGAGAGGATCTCCGGCAACATCGGGATAACCCGCTCGGGGAAATACACCGAATTACCGCGGTGCCGTGCCTCGGCATCCAGCGCAGTACCGGGTTTGACGTAGTGCGACACATCGGCAATGGCCACGATCAAGCGATAGCCCTTACCCTTGCGTTCACAATACACGGCATCGTCAAAATCGCGGGCGTCCTCCCCGTCGATCGTCACCAGCGGCAATTGTGTCAGGTCCTCGCGCCCACGCTTGTCCTGTTCACGCACGAGTTCGTTGTAGGTTCGAATCTCAGCCTCGACCGCATCGGACCAGACCTGCGGCAGATCGTAGTTGCGGATGGCAATGTCGATCTCCATCCCGGGTGCCATGTGATCCCCCAGGATTTCGATCACCCGCCCGATGGCCTGGCGATTACGATTTGGGTATTCGATGAGCTCGACCGTCACGATTTGTCCGTGACGAGCGCCATGAAAATCCTCGCGTGGAATCAGCACGTCATGGGTAATGCGTTTGTTATCGACCACGACAAACCCCACCCCCGCCTCGATAAACAGACGCCCGACCACGTGATGCACCCCGCGTTCGAGGATCTCCACAAGCACGGCTTCGCGTCGGCCGCGACGGTCCTGGCCGATCTCACGGACCACGGCCCGATCGCCATGCATCAGGATCCGCATCTCGGACGCGGGTAAAAACAGATCATCCCCACCCTTGTCCGGCACGAGGAAGCCAAAGCCATTGGGATGAGCGATCACCCGCCCGGTAATGAGGTCGATCTTGCTGGCCAGGCAATACTGGCGGCGGCGGTTAAACAGAATCTGGCCATCCCGCTCCATCGCGCGCAGGCGTCGATGTAGGGCCGTCTGCTGCTCCTCATCTTCAATATGCAGGGCTCGGGCAATCTCCTCCCGGCGCATAGGCACCCCGGTCTGCTCCAGCAGGCTGAGGATAAATTCGCGGCTGGGGATGGGATTCTCGTATTTGCTGGCTTCCCGCTCAGCGAAGGGGTCTTTTTTGCGTTTACTCATGGATGCGAAGTTTACTTTATATATAGGTAAAAGGCCGAGATGAAAATTGACAAGGCGCAAGCCTGCCGGTAAAGTTCGCAGCCTTATTGCTACCCGCCGACTGGCGGGTCAATATGCCGAGGTGGTGAAATTGGTAGACACGCCAGCTTCAGGTGCTGGTTGGGGCAACCCAGTGGAGGTTCAAGTCCTCTCCTCGGCACCATCATAATAACTTCTTGATTTTCTTGTAAAAACCCCCGAAAAATAGCCTCATCAGGAGAGCTATTTACGCGCGTGGTATACAGCCTGGTACACATTTGTGTCCCAGCGCGTGTCCCTCCGGAACCGGGGGTTGCATGAAATATCTAATCGAGCGCGGCGGCATTTTCTACTATCGCCGACGTATACCATCATCAATTCAGCCACACTTCGGTGGCAAAAAAGTCATCAAAACGTCGCTCAAAACAGCGGACAAATTACAGGCAATATTGCGCGCTGCCGATATGCATAATACGTTTGAAAATCTTATTTGGAAATTCCATCGCACGATGCCTGACATCAACGATT
>JBECKZ010000030.1:0-5592 GCA_040235555.1 Thiohalomonadales bacterium
TCATAGGGGGAATTGTCGGCCAACATCACCGCCACGTTGTTGGCATCGCCAGGATCCTGACCCGCACTCGACAATGCGCTGGTGCCTGCCACTTGCTGTAATTGTTGCAATTCGGTCACCGACTGACTGAAGTTCACGTAAATCGGGTCAATCTGTTCCACCGTGGTCAACTCGGTGGCTTCACCCTGCCCAACCAAGGCCCCCTCTGTCACCAATGCGCGCCCGGCCCGCCCGGCGATAGGAGCAGTCACTGTCGCGTAACTCAGATCGAGCTGGGCTTTTTCCACATTGGCCTGAGCCTGCTTGACCGCAGCCGCCGTGGTCCGTTCGTTGGCCAGAGCGGTATCCACCTCCTGCGATGAAATCAGGTGCTTTGCCGCCAGGCCCTTGTAGCGTTTGGAGATCAAAGCAGCATTGGCGGCATCCGCCCGGGCCTTGGCCAATGCCGCCTCTTCGGCATGTAGGGCGGCCTGCAATGGCGCCGGGTCGATCTCGAATAATACCTGGCCCTGAGTGACATCCGTGCCTTCGGTATAGACTCGCTTGAGGATCACCCCGGCCACGCGGGCCCGCACCTGTGCGATTCGGGTTGCCGCCAGCCGGCCAACCAAGACCTGGGTCAGTGGCACGGTTTCGGCATGGACAGCCACCACCTCGACCTGCGGCGGTGGCATCTGCATGTTCTTGGAGGGACCCGATTTTCCACACGCGGCCACAATGAAAGAGAGGGCGGCAGGCAGTACAAGACGCGAAGAAAGTTTCATACCGGATCCTTGCAGGCAGTCGGTGCAGTAATTATTAGGCACCAATTATATTAGTTAACGCGACCAGTGGTTTAGTTCCCAATCACTGGTTATTCAGAAGAAGACAGACATATTCTCTCACAAGAATCTCCCAGCCATGTACCTCAGTGATAAATGCCTGGTGTCGCCCCATCATGTACTGCTTTCCAGTTCCTGCCCGATAGAGTCGCCTACTGTCTGTTACACTATATATATAGTAGATACGTTCGGCTTAATGGTGCATAAGGTCCATGAAAAGGAGATCATGGATGGTTACAGTGTCTATCACGTAGGCGATTTCACGGCTCTCTTTCGCGTAAACGTGATGTTCAATTGTCTTGTAGAGCGGATAGTGATTGGACGCTACAAAAAACAGAAGTGAGGTGGTAAATCTAATCCAGACTAACACAAGTGCTGCGCTGCGGGTTTACAGAGAGGCACTGTTCGGCAGCAAAAAAACGGCAGGAATGATTTGATGCTACCACTCCTGCCGTCAACATTTATATCAATAGTATTCAGGGATGACTGTTCGCATCCGCTGGATCGGTTTCGGCCAGCAATTCGTCGCGATTGTAAAAGCCATCTTCATCGCGATCCAGAGCCAGACGCGGTCCATTACCTGGTGGTGTACAGGTGTAGGTCAGGTCGCCTTTGCTCTTCAGCGCCGTATTACGCAGGTCCGCATCGCTGATCAACGGCTCGGTACTCAGGTCGCTGCGATAAGTCCCATCACGCTGGTACATAAAGCTCTTACTATCGTTAGCAGCAATCAAATCACACTCGCCACGATCGGCCATCTTGATCAACAGTGCGATACGATCACCGACTTGTTCAGCAGTGACACTATTGAGTGTAATCTGCTGCCCGACGATCGGATACAGGTTGGTATCAAACACCAGGACGTATTGCTCCAAATCCCGGCGGATTTTCATACCCTGTTCAGAGATGGGCAGATTATCCGGGTTACCTGGATCGAGCGGTGTTACCGTACCCGCGGGACGCGGCAGGAAGCCAAGGATATTGTGGAAACGGAAGATCGTATCCACGCTGCCATCATGAAACATGCCAAAGCCGCGTACCTGATCCCCCATGAACGGATTTGGATTGCCGAAAAACGGATCGTCGGTGCCGAACGGATTATCGGCCAGGAAATTGCCGCTATTGGCCATGCCGAACATACCGACCTTCTGATACAGATTACGCAGGTGCGGCACCTTGAAGAACTGCGGCTGGAAGGCAAAGGTGTATTTGCCATCCGTACCAAAGAACCCGGGCTTAGCGACTCCAGCATCCGCGTTGGCATTGCGATCCACCACGTGACATCCGTTGCAATGGAATTTGGAATCCACGATCTTCGAGCTATCGAAGAAGAAATCATGGCCGCGTTTTTGCGGGTCAGTCAATGAATTATCCAGATTCCGGATTGGATTAGGCGGATAGGTGATTTGCATGGCGAAATCGGTGAAGGCCTGTAAATCCGCATCGTTTAACGGTGCATCGCTACCGTTTAGACCCGGGAAGGCCACGTTGAACTTCTTGAACGCAGCTTCTTCATCATAGGTCCCGCTGTTCGGTTGGGCCGTCGGCGCATCGTTTCCACCGGTGCGATCACCACGCCAGTGCATCGGACCATGATTGGCCAGACCGCGCATACTCTGCGTGGTCATCGGCCCCTTCTCTGGTTCGAAGTCCGGACTGACCGGCAAACCGAAATCTTCATGGTTGATCGCCAGTGGACCGGGATTATTCACAAAGGACGCATCAGGGTTGCCCAGGTCCCAGGCCAGGTTGTCCATGTCACCGAAGATGTGGCAACTGGCACAGGCATTGTCACCGTGACTAGACGAGATCGAGGCGTCATAGAGAAAATGCCGGCCTGTCCGAACACTGGGTGGTTCCGGATCATGCATGGCGATGTGCGCGACTTCTTTGCGTTGCACCATGTCGATAATGGAGATGCTATCGTCGAAGCGGGTCATCACATATAAACGGCCATTGGCCTCGTCGAGCACCACACCACTTGGTCCACCTCCCGAAACGACGACCTGGTTGCTGAGATCCGGCGTAAACGTGTTTTGTTCCAATTGCTGGGTATCGTAGATCCCGATCTTGCTTGAGCCAAATGCCGTGACGTACAAGGTCTTGCCATCACTGGTCACGGCCATACCACCGGGGAAGGCCAGACTCCTGGCGTTTTCCGCATTCGGAATTGGAGCACAGCAGGTACTGTAGTCGATGTGCTTGTTCAAATGAATCGGTGTCACACCATCACTCAGCACCGTAATGCGGCTCTCAGTGATATGACCACGTACGGTGGAACCACCGAGTATGCCTGTGCCCTCGAAGCGCACATTGTTACGTGCTTCGGTGTTGCTCACATAAACTTTACCTGAGACCGGATTCACCGCCATGTTGAACAACACAGTACCAACATCACTGTAGTAACCGCTACTACCCGACAATTGTACCGGCGGACTGGCCATGGCATCGATCACGAATACGTCTTTATCCGGCAAATTGAATTTAACCTGATCGTCCCAGACCCGCCCGATGTTATCTAGCCAGTGCGTGCCGTCAAACTTCACGATCAAACCGGTCAGCGGTTGAATGCGGCCTTCAAAATTAACCGGGTGTGGTTCGGCAAGGCCGTCGCCATTGGTGTCAACCATCACCGAGGCATCGGGCAAACCGCCGTTAGCGGTTACAGTCATTTCAAAAATCGTGGTCGTACGGTTACCGGTTTTGAAACCTGCCGCATAAACCCTGGTTCCGTCCGGCGAAACCGCAAGAGCGCGCGGCGTATCCGTGAACAACGGAATGATGGTGAGCGGCGTACCAGCCAGCTTCTTTCCCAGATTCGCTGCATCAAAGACCCACACATCAGCGCGACCGATACTCGGCGTTGTGAGCTGCGGATCATACGGTGCGTTCTGACCACGATGCGCTGTGGTGATAAAAGCGCGATCACCATTGGGACCGGCGAATACCACATCACTGGGTTCATCCCCGACGAGCAGAGTGCGGGTAATCCGCATCTTGGCCAAATTGGTGACGTCGATAACACTGACGCTATCAGAAACATGATTCACCACCCACACTTCACTGCTGTTGCGCACTGCGACCGCCACCGGTTCTACGCCCACTAACACCGAACCCCTGGGTATGATTCCAGCTGGTGTGACAGTGAATGCCTCTAAGCGATTATCCGGGGTATTGACGGCAAACAGGATTTTACCATCCGTTGACATCGCCAAGGGACGCACCTGCCCTGATTCAAACAATGTATATGATTCAGCTGCTCCCACCATCGCTGGCGGCAATAAAAACCCTGCGACTGACAAAGTGGTAAGCAACAGATTTTTCAGCGTGAAAATACTTCTCGATCGGCCACAGCGCGGCCCTATTTTGGTCAACATCGCTACTATCTCCCTTTTTTTGTTTTTAATTTAAATTGCAACGAACGATGACAAAAGCCACCGTTATCGCTTATCGCGATAAGTATCAAGCTGTTGTGGGTACATTGGCGAAAACGCCGGATCTAAAACACAAACATACTGGTTGTATCCCACTTCTTGTTTTGTTTTTATCCTGACTTTATATTTTTATTGTTAGTAAATATAAGCACTCTTTTTTGCGAAAGTCCACTTTGCACCAACTCATGTCTCCCGAAAATCCAATTTTGTTGTAGTATATGTAATAAATAAGTAAGTAAGTCATTTCGATGAATTAACGATCTACAAAATTTTTCTGCCGCTATATTCAGCAGCAGCGACCAGATGGAATTTTAAAACTATGCTTGAAAAACTTATTCTCTTGTTAAGCGGATTCATTATCGCAACCATTTCCGCACTGGGTTATGCCGGTATTGTGTTGTTGATGGCCATCGAAAGTGCTTGCATTCCCTTACCGTCGGAAATCATCATGCCCTTTTCAGGCTTTTTGGTCTTCAAACAGGAATTCGTTCTGTGGGGTGTTGCCCTGGCCGGCGCAATAGGTTGTGTACTGGGTTCCTTGATTGCTTATGCCATCGGTGCTTATGGCGGGCGTTCACTGGTTTATAAATATGGCCGCTATGTGCTGATTTCGCATCAGGACCTTGCCCTTGCCGATCATTGGTTTGCACGACACGGTGGGATCACCGTGTTTATCGGCCGACTACTGCCCATTATCCGCACCTTCATCGCGCTACCGGCGGGCATCAGTCGCATGTCACTGCTACCCTTTGTGATCTACACCTTTACCGGCTCGCTGATCTGGTGCTATGGACTGGCCTGGATTGGGGTAAAACTGGGGGAGAACTGGCGGACCCTGGGGGCATACTTCCACAAATTCGATACCATTATTGCGATTGTTTTAGTACTCGCCGTCGTTTGGTATGTCCGCCGCCATTGGAAACACCGGCTCGAGTACCGGGGTGAGTGAGCCGCTCAATCCGAGCGCGAAGTAATTTCCAACAGGTGATAACCAAACTGGGTTTTGACCGGACCATGGACTTTATTCAGTTCGCCGGAGAACACGACTTCGTCGAACTCTCGAACCATCTGGCCGCGACCAAATTCGCCCAGGTCACCCCCCTGCGCACCAGAAGGACAGAGCGAATGCTGTTTGGCAATTTCCGCGAAATCGGCACCTGCCTCAATCGCCTGTTTCAAGGACTCACATTGCGCCTCGGTTTCCACCAGAATATGTCGTGCTCGTGCTGTTGCCATCGCATCCCCCTCTATCTGTAGGTTAAATTCACATTTCAGCCAAGTCATTGTAATAAGCCCATGCCGGGGAAGGCAAATCGTGCCTATGGTGGGTATAATGC
>JBECKZ010000168.1:0-2551 GCA_040235555.1 Thiohalomonadales bacterium
GCATGAAGGGATTGCCTGCCAGTTCTTCGGTCATGCTACAGGTGGGCGTGACCGAATAGTTATGACCGGGCAGGATGCGGGTCGGCCCTGGCAGTTCACTGGCCATCCGCTTCAGGGTTTCGAACATCTGTTCCGGATCACCGCCACGCAGATCACAACGACCACAACCATACACGAACATGGTATCGCCGCTGATCACATCGTTATCGATTCGGTAACAGGCAGAGCCCGGCGTATGTCCCGGAGTGTGCATCACCGTGATCTCGGTGTCACCCAGCTGGATGATATCTCCGCCACGATGCAGGGTTGGCAGATCCAGATATTGTCCCCAGAACTCGGCCTCGGCCCGGCACAGATGTAACTGGGCGTCATACTGGGAAAGGACTCCTTCGATACCATTGATGTGATCGTGATGACTGTGGGTCAACAGGATGTCAGTAATAGCTACGTCTTTCTCCCGGGCCTTGGCCAGAATGGTGGCTACGTCCCAGGCAGGGTCGACCACGGCAGTGCGTCCGGTTTTTTTATCCGTAATGAGATAGATAAAGTTTTCCATCGGGCCAAGCTCCATGACTTCGATATCGTAGGATTTGTCTTGCATTGCCGTGTCCTCCGTAAACAGGAATTTATTATTGTAACGCTGCGCGCAGCGACTGTCAGAGGGTAGAATACATATCCACACAAGGGGCACGTCATGGAACCGGATTTTTGGCATCAGCGTTGGCAGCAAAATCAGATTGGCTTTCATCAACCCGACATTAATCCCTATCTGCGCAAACATTGGTCGGAACTGGGAGTAACAGCGCCGGCACGTGTCCTGGTGCCCCTGTGCGGCAAGAGTCTCGATCTGCTCTGGCTGGTACAGCAAGGTTATCAGGTTGAGGGGGTGGAGCTGTCTGAACTGGCGGTGCGCGCCTTTTTTGAAGAACAGGGGATTGAGGCACAACACAGTACACAGGGTGACTGGCAGGTGTGGGAGACTGAGAATCTACGGCTGTGGTGTGGTGACTTTTTTAACCTCAGCGCGGCACAATTGGGTCCGATTGATGCGGTCTACGATCGTGCTGCCCTGATCGCCCTGCCGGAATCCATGCGTCGGCAATATGTTGCGCATATGCAGACCCTGGTCGGCGCGGTGCCTCACCTATTGATTACGCTGGAGTATCCCCAGACACAAATGTCGGGTCCGCCGTTTGCCGTAGATCAGACGGAGGTCGAGACCTTGTTCGGTGCACGCTATAGCGGCACCCAGGCTCCAGTCTGTGCGGATGTCCTGGGTGACACCCCCAATTTTCGGGAGCGTGGACTCGACCGCCTGAATGAGTGCATATACCTATTACAAGTACGTAAAAAATAAGAACTTCGTCACAGTTTTAAACTCAGACTGACGGCGACCGATAACAAGTTTAAATAATTCACGGTACGGAGCCACGATGATCCCGTCGCGCTATCAGCTTGGTATGGCGATCTTGATATTTATGCTGAGTTTACTGGCACAGCCCGCCATGGCGGCGCGATTTTATGTCTATCAATTGCCGGACGGCTCGCGCATGGTCAGCGATCACCCCATTAACAAGTCCACCCACAAACTTATCGTCAGCCGCACGAGCGTGGATGGCATGGGACAGGTAGCCGCCAAAAAAATCTCATTCAAAATACCCAAACATGTCGATCGGTGGGATCATCTCATTACTGCGCTGGCAGAAAGACACAAGGTTGATGTCGCCCTGGTCAAGGCGGTGATACACACCGAGTCCTATTTTGACTATCGGGCAATCTCCCATGCCGGGGCAGAAGGCCTGATGCAGCTCATGCCCAAAACTGCCGCCAAATATGGTGTGCACGATCTACAGAATCCCTATGAAAACCTCGATGCTGGCATACAATACCTGCGTGATCTGCTAACCAAATACCACTGGAATTTGCGCTATGCCCTGGCAGCGTACAATGCCGGGGAAAGGGCGGTGTACAACTACAATGGTGTACCGCCATTTAAAGAAACTCGAGAATACGTGCGGAAAGTGTTGGCGTATCGGAATTTCTACAAACAAATGAATTAGTCGCTGTTATCCCGTTTCTTCTTTGGTATACCCGGCTTTGGATAATTTGGCCATGGCATTGCTCACTGATGGTACCGGAACGTCTTCCGGGTCTCTAAAATCAGCTGCTGGGACGGAAAGGGAATGTGATTGTCCTCCAGCAGAACATTTACCGTGATGTTGAAGTAAGCCTTCTTATTGGGCACCCGTTTTCCCAGACCGATTTCCACGAATGTTATTAATGATGGTCTGGGTGATGCCAACATCCCCCAGTACCTACCTTTGCCGAAATTTGATGCATGACCGAACGGTTTATCAGCCGTAGCGCTGGATTTTCAGGTGAAGCCGATGATTGGCTGGTGCTCAACCTACACAATTCTGGGGCAGCGATGGGCTGATTTTTCTTAGTCAAAGCTTGTTGGGTGGAACCGGGCTTATTTATGATGCTGACTCTGGTGATTTATCGATTCGGGGGAGATCCGGGCGGGTCACAATGGGTATGTGGTTGAGGT
>JBECKZ010000094.1:0-8806 GCA_040235555.1 Thiohalomonadales bacterium
GGTTTATCACTGACCATGTTACCTCGCTCCTCACGTACCGACAGCATTCGCCCGTTTCAGGTGATGCGTCTGCTGGCGCGTGCGCGTGAACTGGAGCAACAGGGACGTGACATTGTGCATATGGAAATCGGTGAACCGGATTTTCCGACACCGGCACCGGTAGTCAAAGCAGCACAGGCCGCGATTGCCACGGGCCAGATGTATTACACACCAGCCACCGGTCTGCCTCAGTTAAAACAACGCATCGCCGACTTTTATCAGCAACGTTATGCGGTGACGATTGATCCGGCGCGCGTCATTATCACGCCCGGCGCTTCAGGTGCGTTGTTGCTGGCACTGGCAGCAGTGGCAGAGCCGGGTAACACGATCCTGGTCAGCGACCCGGGTTATCCCTGCAATCGTAACTTCGTCAACTTCCTGGCAGGACAAACCCGATCCATACCTGTCACGGCGGACAGCGCCTATCAAATCACATTGCAGCATTTGCAATCGCATTGGGACGAAACGACAGTCGGCGTGGTCCTCGCCTCGCCATCGAACCCGACCGGGACCTTGCTGGCGGCAGATGAGCTGCAGGCAATCATCGAGTTCGTGCGGCAAAAGAACGGCGTCATCTTCATGGATGAGATCTATCACGGCCTGGTGTATACCGAACATCTCGATACGATCCTGAAATACACCGATGATGCCTTTGTCGTAAACAGTTTTTCCAAGTACTTCGGCATGACCGGCTGGCGCGTTGGCTGGCTGGTGGCGCCCGAGCAATACGTTACCGCTATCGATAACTTTGCCCAGAATATTTTTCTAGCTGCACCCACGCCCGCGCAACACGCCGCCCTCGCGGCCTTTTCACCGGAGAACATTGCCATCCTCGAAGCGCGCCGCGCCGAATTCCAACAACGCCGCGATTTTCTGTTACCCGCACTGCGCGAACTTGGGTTCAGGATCACTACCGAACCTCAAGGCGCTTTTTATATCTATTGTGACTGCAGTCGCTTCACCAATGACAGCATGCAATTTGTCGAAGACCTGCTGGAAAACATTGGCGTCGCACTGACCCCCGGTGCGGACTTCGGCGAATACAAAGCGAATACGCATGTACGCATTGCGTATACGACGTCGATGGAGAGATTGGCGGAAGGGGTGAAGCGGTTGAAAGGGTTTCTCAAATAATTACATTTCGCACGCCGCTAAGCGGCTGTAGCGACCCACTTTCTTTACACGAGTAAAGAAAGTAGGTCGCCCTCGGCAAGGGCGAAAAATAACATTTTAAAAATAAAATCTAATTAGATATTAAACACGAGACATCGGAAACTTATCCACCCGCATGGCCGTCGCCCCGGCCACTGCCACCGGCATCACGATAAAATTAAAAATCGGGATCATGGTGGCGACGGTAACGGCGCTGCCGAAACTGAGCGTGAGGAAACGTTTGCTGGCTATCTGTTTGCGTATATCCGAAAAGGTGAGGCCATAGTTACCCATGGGGTAGTCGAGGTATTCGATGCTGAACATCCAGGCGCCGAAGATGAACCACAGGAACGGTGCGATTGGGGCAATGAACCAGGACACGATCAGTAAAGGGATTGACCAGAGTGCGTAGTAACCCCATTTCTTTAATTCACCCAGCATCATCACACCGAACTCCGCCCACAGCTGGCGTTCACTGCCTGCTGGATTGGTGCCGGTGAGGTGTTTTTCCACTGCCGCAGCGAGATAGCTGTTGAATGGGGCGCCGACCAGATTGGCGACAAAGGAAAAGGTAAAGAACATGATCAGGCCGGCGAGGATGGCGAACAGTAGCCAGAGAATCTTGCTTAGCCACTCCAGCCAGCCCGGTAACAGGGATAACAGGTAATTCACCAGTTGTTGAAAGTAATCACCGGCAATCCAGAATAACAAGCCAAATAGTGCGATGTTGATTAGCAATGGCATGATTACATAACGTTTCACGCCGGGTTTGGTGAGTAAACGCAGGCCAAGAAATAAATAACCGAATCCGCCAATCGAATCATTCATAAAGTCGTTTCCTTGTTATAGCTGTTATTGCTGAATCCCTGTTTGGCCAGGAGCGCACTGCCAAATGCTGCCTCACTTTGTATTGCATCCAGCATCCGGGTTTTTAACAGACGCGAACGAATCTGTGTCCACGCGTTGTTTTTTGCGCCACCGCCAACAGTGCGCACCGAAACCGGATAAGGTGCGCCCAGTTCATGCAACAGGCGATAACCATTGTATTCGATTTGCGCGATGCCTTCTAACAGGCCCTGGAAAAAAATGACATCGTTATCAGGTCGCGGTATCAACTGTGGTTTGAGCTCCGGATCATTTACCGGAAAACGTTCACCAGTTGCCGGCAACGGATAATACGTCAATCCGGTAGGATGTGCGGGGTCGAGTTTTTCACTCATCTGTTGCATTTGTGTGTCAGTGAAAAACTGGCGCAGTACGGCACCACCGCTGTTGGACGCACCGCCCACCAGCCAGTGTTCGCCATAGGGCTGACTGTAAACGCCAAATTGAGTGGCAGACACGGGTTTGTCACTGATGACTTTGCAGACTAAGGTCGAACCAAGTGAGGTGACTGCATCACCAACTTGCTGTGCACCGGTGGCGAAAATCGCGGCAGTGGAATCGGTGGTACCGCTAACGATCAGCACGTCCACGGATAAACCCAGTGCAGTGGCCACCTTCGGGTGGATTCTGCCGACAGGTTTGCCGGGTGCGAGCACTGTGGGAAGCCAGCTTTTGCGAATACCTAACTGTTCGATCCAGTCTGGCCAGGCCTGGGTAATCGGGTCATAGCCGCTTTTCAGGCAGTTGTTCGTGTCGCTGACCCCGGCACGTTGTGTGAATTGACACGTTATCCAGTCCGCCTGGTGCATGATGTGATGCACAGGCAAGTGCTGTGCTTGTTCGGCCAGCCAGAGTAGCTTGGGCAGGCCGGCAGTGATGGCGTTGACGGGACTGTCGGCGGGGGCGATGGATTGAATCCGGGATAGTTGTTCGCTGGCGCGGGCATCGTTGTACATCAATGCCGTTGTTAGGGGCCGGCCGTGTTCATCCGTGAGGAGCACGCTACCGGAGGTGCCATCGACTGCCAATGCGCGAATGGCCGGCCGGTCAATGCCTGACAACAGCGAGGTCAGAACGGCATGGCAGCCCTGCCACCAGATGGACGGTAATTGTTCACAGCCCGGCCCCTGCCTGGAAGGTAACGGTAAGTCGCGACGGGACTCGTTGATGATCCGCTCCTGCTCGTCAATGGCGATGGCGCGGATGCCGGAGGTACCGATGTCGATACCAATATATATATTAGTGTGAGCTAATTCGGAAATGGCGCTCTCGCCCGGTTTAAGGCAGGGTCACCGGCGGAGGTGGTTGCCACCTGGGATCGCGGTGTTCGGCGACTACCGTGGTGTAGATGCCGCCACGGACGTTGAAATCCGCCGTCAGGCGCATGAAGCGAGGCTGGGTGGCCTTGACCAGGTCGTCGAGGATGCGGTTGGTGACGGCCTCGTGGAAGGCACCTTCCTCGCGGAAAGCCCAGACATAGAGCTTGAGTGACTTCAATTCCACGCAGAGCTGATCCGGCACATACTCGATCTTGAGCGTGGCGAAATCCGGTTGCCCGGTCTTGGGGCACAGGCAGGTAAACTCCGGCACGTCGATGCGGATGGTGTAGTCCCGCGCGGGCATCGGATTATCGAATGTTTCGAGGTCTTTTGAGGGCTGTGTTGACATGGGCGAAAGATAGCGGAGGCGTGGGGCGAGGACAAGTTAGAAATTTAATTTTGTCTGTGATGTCAATCTTGTCTGATCAATCTCGGATCCTGTATCTTTGTCGCCCATGCGTTTGCGTAAGCTCAAAGTTGCGGGTTTCAAATCTTTTGTCGACCCGACCACCGTTCAACTCCCCAGTGAACTCATTGGCATTGTCGGCCCCAACGGCTGTGGCAAGTCCAATATTATCGATGCGGTGCGCTGGGTCATGGGTGAGACCTCGGCCAAGCAGTTGCGTGGCGACTCCATGGCCGATGTGGTGTTCAATGGTTCCAATACACGCAAACCGGTCGGTCAGGCCTCGGTCGAACTGGAATTCGACAACAGTGATGGCAAGCTGGGCGGGCAATGGGCCAATTACAATGAAATTGCGATCAAGCGTACCGTCAGTCGTGACGGCCAGTCTAATTACTACCTGAACGGGGTGCGTTGTCGCCGGCGGGACATTACCGATATCTTTTTGGGTACCGGTCTGGGACCGCGGAGCTACGCCATCATCGAGCAGGGCACCATCTCCCGGATCATCGAGGCCAAGCCCGAAGAATTGCGTATCTTCCTGGAAGAGGCGGCGGGGATTTCCAAGTACAAGGAGCGGCGCAAGGAGACCGAGACCCGCATCCGGCATACCCGTGACAACCTGGATCGTCTCAATGACCTGCGTGACGAACTGGAAAAACAGATCAATCACCTGCAACGCCAGGCCAAGGCCGCTGAGCGCTACAAGGTCCTGAAGGAAGAAGAGCGTCTGGTCAGTGCCCAACTCCAGGCCTTGCGCTGGAAGGCCCTGAATGAAAATGCCCAGCAGGTCGAGTCGGCCATCCGTGACAAGGAAACTGCGCTGGAAGCTGCACGTGCGCAACAACGCGCCATCGAAGCGGATATCGAAAAGCAACGCGAGGCCCTGGTCGAGGCGAACGAATCCTTCAATAAGATCCAGAGCCGCTTTTACAGCGTGGGCTCGGACATTGCCCGCATCGAACAATCCATTCAGCACACGCGTGAACGGCGTCAACAGCAACAAAATGATCTGGCAAAACTGGAAAAGGATCTGAGTGAAGCCCAGGCACACCTGAGTACAGATCAACAACGCATTGCCAGCTTGCAGCAGGAACTGGAGGCCATCGGTCCTTCTCTGGAGCAAACCCAGGCCGCCGAGCGCGATGCGACGACCGCCCTGCAACAGGCCGAACAGGCAAGACAGACCTGGCAACAGGAATGGGAACAGTTTACTCAGCAGGCAGCCGAGCCGGCGCGTGCGGTGGAAGTGGAGTCCGCCCGGATCCAGCAACTGGAACAACAGTTAACCCAGCTGGAGCAACGCAAGGCCCGCCTCAGCGAGGAATTGGAAAAGCAGCGTAATACCGAACTGGAGAATGAACTCAGCGGTTTACAATCACAACTGGATGAACAGACGCAGCAACTGGGACAGAAACAAACCGAGTTGCAGTCCACGCAGAGTGAGATTGGACAACTGCGTGAACAGTTGCAGCAATGCACCAGTCAATACGAGCAGCAACAGGAATCCCTGCAGGGCCTGCGCGCCAAGCATGCATCATTAACTGCCTTGCAACAGGCAGCATTGGGTAAACAGCAGGAAGGCGTCAAGGACTGGCTGCAGAGCCAGCACCTGGAAGAAGCCAAACGCCTGGCGGAAATTCTGGAAGTGGATAAAGGCTGGGAGCGCGCAGTGGAATGTGTGCTCGGCGCTAACCTTGAAGCTGTGTGCGTGGACAGCCTGGATGCCCTGTTCAGTAACATCAAGGTCTTTGATAAAGGCCAGCTCACCTTGCTGGAAACTATCAATCCATCCGACACATCGCATACCAAGGCTCCAACCTTGTTAAGCAAGGTACGTTCAGCAGGTCCACTGCCGGTACAGATAGAGGGTGTGTATGCGGTAGAAAGCCTCAACGATGCCCTGGCACTACGCCCGCGCCTGATGCGCAATGAATCAGTGGTCACCCGTGAGGGGATCTGGCTGGGCCTGGGCTGGTTGCGTGTCACCAAACTGGAAGAGACCCACAGTGGCGTCCTGCAGCGTGAACAGGAGATTAAAGGTCTCACGCAATCCATCACCGAACACACGGGACAGCTGCAAAATCTGCAGGCACAGCGTCAGGCCCTGCAGGAAAAACTCAAACAACTGGAGCAGGCACGCGATAGCCTGCAATCCGCATTGCAGGATCTGAATCGTCGCCACAATGAACTCAATGCTCGCACCAGCGCCTTGCGTGCCCGCTACGAACAAACTCAGGCGCGTATCGAGCAGTTGCAGCATGAGCACAATGAAGTTGTCAGCCATGGCGATAAGGCACGGGAATCCATTGCCCAGGCGCGGGAGCGCCGGGAACAGGCACAGAACCTGATCGGTGGACACGCCAAACGTAAGGAAGAGTTGACCCAACAACGGGATCAACTACAGCAGGCACTGGAACAGTCGCGCCAGAATGCGCAAGCCGCACGCGAGACTGCGCAGGAAGTACGTTTGCGCGCCGAGACCATGCGTACCGAACTCAATTCGACGCAACAGGCCTTGCAGCGTATCGATAGCCAGCAGTCGCAACTGGCGGAGCGGCGTGAAGAGCTGCAGAGCGCAATCAAAGAAGCGGATACGCCACTGGAACAGATGAAAGACGAACTGGCTGCACTGCTTAAAACCCGCGTTGAAGTGGAGAACGAATTGAGCGCAGCGCGTAATGCGCTGCAAACCATCGATCAGACCCATCGCGAACTGGAAGAACAGCGTAGTAAGGCAGAAGAAGATGTGCAGGCAGTGCGTACCCAGCTCGAAGAGATCCGCATCGGCTGGCAGGAGATCAAGGTTCGCGGGCAAACGGTGCAGGAAGCAGTCACGACAGCGGGTTTTGAAATAACCGCACTGATCAACGAACTCCCGCAAGACGCCAGCGAAGCGGCCTGGGCCGAGAATCTGGAAGCCATTGAAAGGCGCATCCAGCGGCTGGGCGCAATCAACCTGGCCGCGATCGAAGAATTTGAACAACAGTCTGAGCGCAAGAAATACCTGGATGAACAAAACGCGGACTTGATGGAAGCGCTCAAGACCCTGGAAGACGCCATCGCCAAGATTGACAAGGAAACCAAGGAGCGTTTCAACGAAACCTTCGAGAAAGTGAATAACGGGATCAAGGAGTTGTTCCCGCGTCTGTTTGGTGGCGGACATGCCTATCTGGAAATGACCAGCGACGATATCCTGGAAACTGGCATCGCGGTCATGGCTCGCCCGCCCGGCAAGCGTAACAGTACGATTCATCTTTTATCCGGTGGTGAAAAGGCGCTGACAGCCGTGGCGCTGGTGTTTTCCATTTTCCAGCTCAATCCTGCGCCATTCTGCATGCTCGACGAGGTGGACGCACCGCTGGACGACGCCAATGTCGGTCGTTTCTGCGAGATGATCAAACACATGTCGGATCGTATTCAGTTTATCTTTATCACTCATAACAAGATCACGATGGAGATTGCCGATCACCTGACCGGTGTGACCATGCATGAGCCGGGTGTGTCACGACTGGTGGCGGTGGATGTGGATGAAGCTGTGAAGCTCGCGGCAGTCTGATATTTTTATCCACGGGCGGTACAAAACATTTAACACAATATCGGGAGCACCCCTGCAATGGAACTACGTGTATCCCTGTTAATCATTGGTGGCCTTATCATTTTGGCCATTTACCTGGTGAATCGCCGCAATCTGCCTAGCGAGGAGCGGCATGCCACTGTTCGACGTGCAAGTCGCTGGTCTGAATTATGGCAGTCCTTGCGTGATCGCTGCTGTCCCAATCCCCAACACCAGAGCAGGAAACATATACACCTGTCAGCCCGGCTCTGGACACCAGTGAACTCGATCAATTAGAGGAAATTATTCCGGATCGTGGTGCCGGCGAACTTCATGCCGAAGAAATGCCGGTGATCCTCGAATTGGGCAGTGAACAAATCGCGCCTGCGGGGGAGCAATTATTTATCCCGTTGACGATCATGGCGAGGGCGGGGCAACAGATCGGTGGTAATACCATTCAACACGCCACCTCGACGCTGGGGATGGTACTCAAGGACGATGGTATCTTTCGCTACGAGGTGAAAGATGCGCAGGGGTATCAGCAGCCGTTGCTGGGCCTGGCGAATATTATTGAACCCGGGACATTTTCTTTCGAACAACTCGATCAGTTTTCAACCCCGGGTCTTGTGCTGTATCTGCATTTGCCGGCACCACTGGAAGCACGTGAGGCCTTTGATGCATTAATCGAGGTGGGGCATAAGCTCGAGGAGTTACTGGAGGCCGAGTTGTGCGATGAGACCCGCAGCGTCTTAACCAAGCAGACCATCGGTCACCTAAAAGAAAAGATCGAGGCATTCCGCTTTAAACAAAAAATGACGCAGCTGCAACGCCGACGTCCCTGAATACATCAACTGGTTTCGCAATGTCCGTCGATGCAAAAATACAAAAGCGGGTGGACCAGCTCCGCGAAGAAATCAATCACCACAATTATCTTTATTACGTCAAGGACACGCCGGAGATCCCGGACAGTGAATATGATCGTCTGTTACGCGAATTACAGCATCTGGAACAACAATATCCGGAACTGGTTGTAGCAGAATCACCCACGCAAAGGGTTGGGGCGACGCCATTAAGTGAATTCGCCGAAGTCAGGCACCGGGTGCCCATGCTTTCTCTGAATAATGCCTTTGACGAGCAGGAAGTTGAAGATTTCGATCGGCGTGCACGGGAACGCCTGAATGCAAAAGAGATCGTGTATACCGCCGAACCCAAGCTGGATGGACTCGCGATCAGTCTGCTGTACGAAGATGGCATCCTGCAGCGCGGTGCTACCCGCGGTGATGGCAATACCGGGGAAGACGTGACCCAGAACGTGCGTACTATCGAAACCATACCATTGAAATTAATTGGCAAAAACTACCCGCGTGTACTGGAGGTGCGCGGTGAAGTGATCATGACCAGGTCCGGGTTTGAAAAACTTAACCAGACTCAGCGCAAAAAAGACGAGAAGAC
>JBECKZ010000131.1:0-2806 GCA_040235555.1 Thiohalomonadales bacterium
GCTCAATATCGCCCCGATGAGTACCGGCATGGTGCCGGTCAGCTACTGACCTCTCGTTAATCACACCAATATTCCTTTCCTCAAATTACACGGCGCCAGACCGATAACCATCATATTACTGACGGATTATCCCGGGTTGCGGCTGCTTACCGCGCACGGGTCACGACAGCTGATCCAGGCATAAAATGACCTTCACAACCTGGCTTAACACCACGCACATGAAAAATTATCTGGAACAGGAACGGCTGGAGGAAACCCGCCGCATTGTCAGCGTCATCAGTAACAAGATGGCGGTGCCCTTGTTTTTCCTGTTCTGGCTGCTGGATATCCTCTATGTCCCGCAATTCAAATGGGAGTTTCTGGCGCTGCGCTGTCTGATCCTGCCGACGGCTGGCATTACCTATTTGTGGTTGCAGCAGGCCCGTACCTATCGTCACACGCAGCAGGCTGGGCTGTTCCTGATATTTATGTGTGGCGTGATCATTGATGTGATGATCTACATCATCGGCAAGGATTCACTGTATGTCGTGCCGCTGCAGCTGGTCGCCATCGGGGGTCTGAGTTTCATTCCCTGGAGCCGCGGCTATTTTATAGCAGCGATCCTCTCGGTCTATGTTCCCTACTATGCCATTGAGTTGATACGGCTTGGAGATCAGGCTGATATTAATCGATTGCTGGTCAACAGCTTTTTTGTCGTTGGTGTTATCAGTATCACCTGGGTAATCCATACATATCGCGAACAATTGCGCCAGCGTGAGTTGAGCATGCGCCTGGATCTGGAAAAAGAGGTTGCGCATCGTAAGCAAACTGAACAGGAATTGATTGTCGCACGCGATCAGGCACTGGCGGCGACCCAGGCCAAGGAATCATTTCTTGCCAACATGAGTCACGAGATTCGCACCCCACTGACGTCCATCATTGGTTTTGCCGAGCAGTCACTCGACCAGGATATGACCAAGACAGAACGGATATCGGCATTGAATACGATTGTTGCCAGTGGGCATCACCTGTTGAACATCATCAATGATATTCTGGATTTTTCCAAGATCGAAGCCAACTCCTTTGAGCTTGAGCACATTGCCCTGGACCCGATCCAGCTGGCAGGTGAGGTGCAATCATTGGTTATGCCTTTGACCAGCAAGAAAGGCCTGCACATCAAGCTGGTCTACGAGTTCCCCTTGCCCATCGCCATTGTGTCTGACCCGGTCCGAATTAAACAAATTCTGATCAATCTGTGCAGTAATGCCATCAAGTTTACCGAGCATGGTGCCATCACGATCACGCTGGCCTTTAATGCTGCACGCAACCAGATGATTTACCGGGTCAAGGACAGTGGTATTGGGATGACAGCAGAACAGATGGTTCGGGTTTTCGATCCGTTTAAACAGGCAGATTCAAGTATTACCCGGCGCTACGGCGGGACGGGTCTTGGTCTGTCATTATCCCGCAGAATGGCCAGGTTGTTGGGCGGAGAGTTGCAGGTGAGCAGCCAGAAAAATATTGGCAGTGAATTTGATTTAACGCTAGCGGCGGGTGACAATCATGCGCTAACGTTTATCCACAGCCTGGATCAAATCATTGAACAGGTGCAGGTCGAACCGGAGATGTCAATGTCGACAAAACTGAGTGGCAAGGTGTTGTTGGCAGAAGATAATGAAAACAATCAACGTCTGCTCTCGTTATATCTGAATAAGATGGGTCTGCAGGTGGCGCCGGCGGAAAATGGCGCAGTCGCCGTGATGCAGGCACTCAACAACCCATTCGATCTGATATTGATGGATATGCAGATGCCGGTGCTCTCGGGGGTTGATGCTGTGCGTCGATTACGTGCTAACGGCTACCGCCAAACCATCATTGCCCTGACTGCGAATGCCACCAACGAAGATCGTCGTCTGTGCCTGGATGCCGGTTGTCAGGACTTTCTCACCAAGCCGGTAACCCGCGAACGCCTGTACCAGATGCTGGCAAAATATTTGGGCAGCGAAACCACTACCTCTTTATCTACTACAGAAGACAAGCTTGAGCCGTTATTTTCCACCCTGTCCGAGCAAGAACCGGAGTTTAGTGAAATCGTGAATCAGTTTGTTACCAAGTTGCCGGAACAGATAGCATCCATCGATGCGGCCTTTTACGCGAATGACTGGAAAAAATTTCGCGAAACTGTGCATAACCTTAAGGGTATGGGTGGCGGTTTTGGTTTCCCACAGCTGACCAAGGACGCGGCCGAGATTGAAAAGTTACTCCAGCAGCAAGACTATGCGGCGATCACACCGATCATTTCAGAATTAAAACTGTTGTTGCAACGCATTCAGGCAGGTATGCCGCAGGGATCATCGCAGACTGAACGTCATGTTGGTTAGCAGGGCGCGTCAGGTTTTGTCCGAGTGCTCGCGACCGTGCGCCATGTAATTACGAATGGACTGTGAGTGCCCGCTTTCCCAGGTGCGGATATATTTCTGGAAGAAGATATTATTGGGGATTCGCAACAGTGATTCCTCGCCGGTCTCGTCGGTTGCCAACAAGGTGGTAAACATCAGGTTGATATCACGCACGCGGCCTCGCACTGTAACCGGCGAGGCCGGATCCTGAATCTCAATTTCATCGCCAACGCGAAACGGTGAGAAGACGATCAGTAATACCGAGCACAGCAGGTTACTGAGTAAACTCCATACTGCCACAAAGCCGATCGCCAGTAATACCAACACGCCGGACAGGGCGGCCCAGAAACTGGCGACGGAGATCCCGAACAAACCGAGTACCACGAGTAATAACACTATCAGGATGAGCCACTTGAACAGTCTATGCA
>JBECKZ010000134.1:0-21348 GCA_040235555.1 Thiohalomonadales bacterium
GTTGCATGATGGGCATACAACAAGGTGTGAAGTTGTTACGGATTATCAGGCCAGACAGGCTGGATCTCCCGCAAACAGGGGGTTTATACTTTTTGTGGTCGATTCAATAATTATGTGAATAGCAAACCTTTAATTTAATTATGGGTGTAAGACGCCTGTAAAATCGAAAAAATCCTTTAATGGATTTACCAAATGGATTTGGACGCGTAAGGGGAATGGAAGATGAATTTAGATGAATTAATTAATGAAATTAAAAATACTAAATGGGAGAGAAAATCACCCGCTACTATTAAAAACATGAGGGAAACTATCGCTCTTCTAAAGATAACAACACCAGGAATCGTGTTAACGCCCATGCTTAAAGAGATACTGCGGGAGCAATTAATAGGCCCCAAAGGACACAAATTTCCAAAAGGACACGCGAGGGATAAACTGGCTGTCAGGTTATTTAATCACTATCTGGATAAACGCGGCGCAGATTTCGCTCTCACAATGGCCGACTATTTTCTAATGAATAGTGGCGCCATATCTGTTCCTGGACCTATCGATATTCGTAAAAAAAGCTGGCAGGCACCAGGTCCAGCTCCAGAATGGATAAATCAATTAACCCGTGCAAAAACCACAATTAAATCTCAGTATTATTCGGGTTCATTATTATGGGGTTGGGATGATGGTGCTATCGCTAACTACACCGTTCGATATAAAGGGGTTATTTTAAAAACAAAAACTGGTGCATTCGAATGGAAAGGAAGGGTCGTGTTTTATGATCGATTTGATCTGGATCCCAGATGGAATTGGTCGCCAGCCCACCAAGGAGGAAGGTCGGCACTAGGAGAAAGGCGAACAAGAATTGGATATATGCTGAATCTTGGTACTGATTTTAAAATTATCGGTCCTACGGCAGAGGCGACACAATTAGCTACTGCAAGTCATCTCGTTTTTAGTGGTAAAATTGATGCACCGGCAGCAATAAAGACTGCAAACGATATATTTTAGTCAATTTGTTATGAAATTAAGACGCCAATCACTGTTTCCTGCATTGTTGTTAACGCTGGGTTTATCGGTCTTTGATATGTCTGCGTGGGCTGATGTTATGCCAAAAAATTATTCCGGGACATGGACGGAACATTTCAAGGACGGTGGCATTAAAAGTGAAGCTAAGTACAAAAATGGCAAAAAAATGGGGATTTCGATCTTATGGTACAAACCAGGCTGCCCCATGTCGGTACATTTTTTTAAGGATGACGTATTGAACGGTCCCATGATTAAGTGGGAGGAATGTGAAGATATCGTCGCCATCGGCGAATACAAGGACAACAGACCCTGGAGTGGTTTTTTCCTAGTGAACCCTTCCAACGCCTACCCGATAACTTCAACAACGGTTCATGTAAGTGGGTTCCCTTACTATGTCATGGAATATACCGACGGTATACCGTATAAAACTCTTTCCAAAAAAATGCTTGATCGTGAGCTGGATTCAAATCCGATATTCAGAAAATTGATAAAACGCTTAAATTCCAAAAAAAATAAAAACTAAAATGATTGATGTTTAAAATCTGGTGAATAATAGAGCAGGCCACTATTTTCACTATGATTATTATTACTGGTTACTTTAAAAAGTTCTGCGCCCTTATTTCTTTTCAATAAGTGCATTGATGTATTGAGCACGGATCGTATGACCAACTTCTGGACAATCTCTAGCCCATCATCTGGCAGGACCTGGTTAAAAATCTGTGTGCCAGTATGGCTATTTTTGACAAGGAAAAAAAGCGTATGCCCCTATGGAGAATGGTGGTTGTGTTCAACAGTTCGAACCGCTGATTGAACGTCTTTGTGCGCCTGACCCCGTAAAATGGCGTAATAGGCGAGTTTGATTGAGCTATTGTGATTTGTTTATGGCCATGCTGGTGTTGTGCGAAGCATCATCCGGATTAATGCAAATCCGGTTTCGGCCGGAATTCTTGGCCTCATAAAGTGCAGCATCGGCGCGGGCCAGCATATCCTTTAAGGCATGTTCCGCTGTGGCCCCATGTACCATCCGGCTTATTCCACCGCTGAGAGTGAGTTTCATAATGATATTAGTATACGCAACAGGTGTCTTTTCAACCCTGGCGCGGATTTTGTCGGCGAATTTCGCTGCCTCTATGACATTATTATGTACCGACAAAATCAGAAATTCCTCGCCACCCAGACGAAACAAATGGTCACTGGCGCGTGTGGTCTGGTGTAATATGTCAGAAAAGGAAGTGAGACATTGGTCTCCGGCAAGATGCCCGTAGCGGTCGTTAATTTTCTTGAAATAGTCAAGGTCCAGAATGATAGCATAAAGAAATTGCCCCGCCCGCTCTGCGGTGGCGTATAGATTCGGGAAAACGTCGTGCATGTAACGCCGATTGTAGAGCCCGGTCAGGCTGTCAGTAATTGCAGATTTTTCCAGGCTGCGATGAGTTTCTTCGATTTCTTTTTGTTGTTCACGCAGTGCCTTCAGCATATCGGAAAAATTATTGGATAGTTCCTCGAACTCATTGGTGGCCTTGTATTTTTCCAGATGAGGCAGTTCGCCTGCCACAACCTGGCGGGTGATATCTCTGATCTCTTTTAGTGGGCGGCTAAAATTTCGAATAATTAATAAACCAAGAACCAACACTCCAATGATACCCGTGACCAGTAATCCCAGCATGGTGCTGCGATGTTTGTCCAGTTTGGCGATGATCTCGGTTTCGGATGAGCCAAACCATAACTCCGGTTTGTCCGAGCTGATCCCCGGCAGGTCAATCTGATAAATACGATAGGCAACAGAATCCGCGACCAGCTTATTTTTGTTCAAGTTAAATTGAATGTTACGAAAATCCGATAATGTGGTCATCAGGACCTGCTTATTCCTGACTAGGAAAAATTCACCTTCGGTGATGCGTTTCTTTTTCTCCAGCCAGGCACGGTTCAGGAGACGGCTCACCGCGACAAAGCCAAGGATGTTGTCGCGATATTTGATTGACGCGAGTGCAACCATCTCCAACCCCATCTTGCCCTGATAGTAAAATGTGGTGTTGTTGGAAATATCGGTAATTTTCTGAATTGCCGCCGCCAGGTCTTTATGTTGCCGACCAACCAGTATCTGCCTTGACCCGTTCAGGATGATTCGGCGGTCTATTGGCAGCCAGCCAAATTCCCTCTCGTACAGCTTGCTCAACGGTTCACTGCTTCCACCGATGCCGGTAATGACATACATGTATTCCTTGACGCGCAGGTCCTGTGCGACGATAGCCGCGTATCGCTCCAGTTCACTCCGTTCTGAGTTCAGATGCCCATTGAGCAATTGTTTGAGGCGGACGAGATGGTTATTACTCTCGTCGAGCATAACCCGCTGTATATATGTATAGGAGTAGATAAACGTCGCCGACAGGAAAACAATCAGCATCGCCATGTATATAACCAGTTTGGCGCGATAGCTGCGAAACTGCACGCTATTATTCCGTCGCAGGTTTGTTCAGGGGCAGCAAATGATATTGTCTGGCCACCTTAAAGAAGGCTTTTCCGGTTTGGGCTTCGTGGATGAGTCTTTTGACTGACTCTGAGGGATGTTCATCGGTAACTGCCGATAGCACTCGATAAAACGGGTATTTACGCTTAGCCAGATTTTCAGCAGTCGGTTTGAGGCCGTCGATTTTGATATGTTTTACTTTGTTGCCAGATTCGAATTCCCAGGTTGAACCGGTATGACCGATGGCGCCTTCAAAATCACTGACCCGTTTCACCATTTCGTCAGCGCTGGAGACGTTCAGGCGCAGTTTCCGGAAATCCTTGGCATCAGGCAATATCGTCTTCCAGTGTCCCGGGCGGGATTTGCAGTGCAGGCGGGTGACAACTACGATCGGGAGGTCATTGCCGCCCACCTCTTTCCAGTTTTTAATCTTGCCGGAAAAAATATCCCGGACCTGCTGTTTGCTCAGGTTTGAAACGGGATTGGATTGATTCACCAGGATCAGAATTGGTTCTTCCGCCAGCGGATAGACGATAATCTTTTTCTTGGCGATTTCTGCCTTGCTTATCGGACAACATACAAAACCAAAACTCTCCTTACCCGGGCCATTCAGCTTTGCGTTACGTATCCCGGCGTTGCAACCCTGGCCCAGCATTGAATCCTTTCCATAGAGCAGGATCTTCTGGCCAGCGGCCTTTTCCAGGTCTTGTTGCATTGACTTGAAAATAATCCAGGAGAAATGTGCCCCGGCCCCGGTGATATAGCCTGTCGGGTGGTTATCCGCTTTGACGGGCATGGGGCAATGTTCGGCTTCCTCCGCCATTAGCTTCTGTACTTCTGAGGCGTGGCATGGTGAGTTCACTATCCCTGCCGTCAATAAGCAAAGTACACCGCTGGCGAGGCCCGTAATCTGTAGCCGGATTGATTTATTCAATATTTTCATAATGTTAGTACGTGAAAAGGAACAGGCGATGGACACTGAACCGCTATGAGTATGTCGACAAAAATCAGTGTCCGCTTTAACACTAATTTGAGTGCTGACAATGCCGGGATCGCGTTTGAAGCCGGTAGACAGACTTAAATTAGTGGTTGGGTGACATTCCCGATTTATCCAATACGGGTAAGCGTGGTCGTGCCACTAGCTATTTATTCACAGAATAACCACCGCCGAAACTGGTTCAGAGAATAAGTATTTCTAACTATTAAGTGGGTTGGAAAGTGAGTGTAAGATTTTTTCTGGCCCGGACTTATACCTAAGTACTCATAAGGGACTGACCACTATTTTGGCCATTGTTATTATAAGCAACCATACCAGGCTCTTAGGTCTTAAACGCTTGTTATAAAGCACATTGGATTTTTGAAGACGGATCGTGTAAGCAATCTTCTGGTTAAACATCCACTCTTTCTCAAGGGGGACCTGGAAAAAAATATGTGTCTGTATGAATGCACTTAAAATCGATATCACCAGTGCCATCGTCAATGGGATGGAAATGCTGGAAGAGGTGAAAAAAACAGACTGATCCCGCGATGAGAAGTGGTTGTCGTATTCAACAGATTTAGCGCTTAATTGAGTGTCTTTGTACACCTGCGTCAGTGATGAGTTATAGTAGATGCGATAAAATTAAAAGGTAATAGGTAACAGACCACGATTAATCTTATATTAAATTTTTAGCAACTTGGTCTGCCACCTAATTGCAGGCGGCACCGGTCCAGAATGAATATGCTTCGTCCTACATCTGTTTCTCTATTTGAAAATTATCAGGAACGGAAAAAACCGCAGGGTCAAATCCGTTACTGAGAGTAAACTTTACTGCCTTGGTTATATTGGTATCATTACCGAGTTTTACCACGCTTTTTAAAATCAATGCGCGCTGCATAATCGAGGGATATTCATGCCTTGTTTTCCAATAGCATACTTTTGAACCAGTCTTCGGTCCCATATATTCACAGTCCTGGCCGGCAACGTGATCTTGCCCTGTCACTTTCATCAGTTCGCCAAGTTGTTTCGTCGCCTGGGGCACGCCCATATCCACTACGGTTTTCGCTACCATTTGCCCTATCATGGGATTATGCTGCATCACATCTTTCATGCTGGCATCGTATTGTTTGCGTATAACGACGGGACTGGGAAACCGTTCACCGCTTTTCGCATCCAAATCGAGCTCATATCTAAACTTGCCGGTATCGATTTCTGCCGAGTGTTGTTGTGTTGCTTTAAACCCGCAGGTGCCATCGTCAATGATTTCGTAATCACTGTCTGTGGTGTATTCAGCGTAAAGGTCACCCTGAAAATATTCTTCTTCCGTCTTTACCATTACATTGCGCCAATCGGGCTCTTTCGCCAGGGACGCGTCCACATTGTAGCGTGGGCGATCCCGCTTCAACGCTGCTCGTATTCCCGGCCAATCCATGGGGTCCTCCGCCCGCTCTTTAATCAACATGTTTTTTTCAGCGACACACTGATCCCGCAGCACTTTTAGCATTTTCATGGCCGTTGTGTTTTGACCTTCATGCTTTATATATATGCCTTGTTTTTTTTCAAGATCACTTAAGTTCTGTGTAGCTATACTGGTACAAGGAAGTAAAATGGAAATTAGCAGAAAAGGTTTTCTTTGCATGATAACGTCGACTCCCTGACTTTTCGTTTAGCTTAAATTGCATCCCGCTATAGTAACCCGTACTGACATCACTGTCTGACAGAGACGGGTTCAATAATCGTAAAGGTATAATAGGGGATAGACCACCATTATTTGTCATAATAATTGTTATTAGAAACATTAAAACGGTTCATAGTCCTGAATTCTTTTCAGAAAGTGTATCGATATTTTGCAATGGATCGTGTTCCCGACCCTCTGGATAAAATTCAACTTATCCACAAGGAACACCTGGCCAATAATCCGTGCGTCTGTATGGATGTTTCTAATGTGATATAAAATACTGGCTGATACCGTAATTTGGAGCGTCAGTTGTTTTCAACAGTTCGAGCACTTAATTGCGAATCTTTGTGCACTGGTATCAGTGAAAGTGCGTAACAGGCGGAAAAGGAATAAAAAGGTCTAAACTTAGACCCCTTTTTATCACCGCGATATTGTGCTGGTTGAAACAGGAACACGTTTACCCTGAACTATATCGCAGTATGTACCTGAGCAGATTAATCGAGTTTTAGTCGCACTTTTTTATAGCCACTTTGCTCACAGATTTTCCAGAAAAATCTTCAAGATGCCTGGCATGAGACGATAGAACATAAATGTCCTCGATTAATAATGCGGAAAGTAAACTACTATGAAAAGTATAAAAATATTCAAACTTGGTCTGACAATTTCTCTGGCTTACGCTTTAGCTGGCTGTGCTACATCGGTGTACACAGGCAAGGCTGATGTTGATCAAGCAGCATTTGGCCCATCAAAAAAATTTGCCGTTGTCAGCATTGCCTCGGTCAAATATTTCCAGGGAGAGAAGGGCTTTTTTCAAATGTTCAAGAGTAATGACAAGGTCCCTGGTGCTGATACACAAGTAATGCTGGATAAACTGAAACCGAAAATACTTAAATCATTGGCACAATCGCATTATATCCGTTTGATGAGCGAACGTAGGGTGCTCAGAAGCCGGGTATACCACAATATTAAGCAGGATGAGAAAGTGATGAAGGTTTTCATGTTCAGCTATGACATGAATGTAGCGCATCGCTACAAATACATTTCTGACCCAAAGAAATTCGCAGAACTGGCCAGGAACCTCGGGGTTGATGGAGTTATAACTGTGAACATGACATTCTCGGTGATGGCTAGCAAAGGTGGCGTTACTCTCAATGGCTTGAGTTTTGGCAAGAAGTCGTACAGTGCTTCCGTAGCGATTTCTGCATTGGCTTATGATAGAAGCGGGAAAGTCATCTGGAAAGATAGTACCGTTAAGGAAGCAGAACCAGGCGATACCAAACACATCGTGTTACTCGATACCAGTGATATGACTGCGACCGATTTCAAGAAGTTCCAGCCATCCGCAATTGATATCGGTGGTAAGGCTGTGAATGTCCTGCTTGCCCGTTTTAACGATACCATGACAGGTAAGGAAGTGAGCGCAATGCAAAGTATGAAAGATTAATTGGAAATACGAATATATAGGGGGGCGGATTACGCTGGAAGTAAATTAATCGTGGTCTGTCCTCTTTTATATGTTTATCAACCTGCTTCCCACGGCGGGACGGGGCTGAAACGGTCCACCAGAAAATCGATCAACGCGCGCATGCGTGATGACATGGTGCGGTTGGGCAAATAGACCAGGTAGATTGCGCTCTCGGGTACTACCTGAAATTTTCGCAACAGCGGGACCAGATGTCCTTGCTGCAAGGCATCGCCTATCATATAGAGCGGCAGAATGCCGATTCCCATGCCGTCAATCACAGCCGCACGCACGGCGTCCATCTCATCGGTTTCAAAGCTGCCGGCGACGGGGACGGAGACTTTATGTTTGTCGTGCCGAAACGTCCATAGCCCCTTGCGGGTTAGCGGGGAAAACAGCACGCACTCGTGCTTGCACAGATCCTGTATCCGGCGCGGTCTGCCATATTGCTTGAGATAAGCAGGTGTGGCACAGAGCACGGATCGGTTGACAGCAAGTTTGCGCGCGACCATGTTGGGGTCAGGATTAAACGCCACACGGATACCGAGATCGAATCCTGCTTCACCCAGCTCGACCAGGCGATTGCTGCATGAGAGTTGTACCCGGATCTTTGGATACTGTCGATAAAAGTCCGTCAGGGCGGGCAATACATGGCGGACCGCAAAGGCCGGTGACGCGGTCACTTTCACCGTGCCGGCCGGTTCGGCTTGGGTTTCGCTCAGATGCTGTTCGGCGAGTTCCGCCTCCTGCACGATTCGGGCGCAGTGTTCATAGAACAGAGTGCCTGCTTCGGTCAGACTGAGACGGCGGGTGGAGCGGTTGAGCAGCTTTACTGCCAGCGACTCTTCCAGTGCACTTACGTGGCGGCTCACCAGCGATTTCGACATACCGAGTTTATCCGCTGCGGCGACAAAGCTTTTTGCTTCTACCACCTGGGCAAAGACGCGCATCCCATTGAGCCGATCTTTCATTAGTCACCATTTTGCAACAATCAATTTCAGTAAACACTATTTATCTCTAATCTGCAATGGCCTAGATTTGCACTAAGAATCGCAATTAGGAGAATCGCCATGAGCCAACAGATCATAAAGGTCGGACAACTGGAGATTAATTATTTAGTGGACGGTGCCAGCCAGGGGGGGCTGGGACTGTTTGAAATGAAGGTCCCGGCTAATGCCCACGTGCCGCCGCCGCACAGACATTCCCATAATGAAGAGTGCGTGTATGTGCTGGAGGGTGTGCTTCGCTATAGCGTCAACGAGGAAACCCGCGACCTGCAGCCAGGGGAGTGGATGTCGACGCCACGTGGTGCCGTCCATGCGTTCAGTAATCCGGGTACCGAGATGGCGCGCGCACTTGTGATGCTGACGCCGGATATCGGGGCGCAGTTTTTCCGCGATGTTGGCGCGGTGGCCGATGCCGGCGGAGCACCAGATCGGGTAAAACTCCTGGCAGTGATGAACCGCTATGGCCTGGTACCAGCAGCGTCGAAACCCACGGCACAGGTCGCGAACGCATAAATCGGTTTATACCTGCAGCCTCTTGATTGTCTGAGTGGGGTTGTGGGTGGAAATACCAGTTTTACCTGATATTGAGGTAGTGGCCTGCACGTTGAAGTCAGCGAGGTCTAGCACAATATGTCGTTTGGAGTAACAGGGGGGGGCAGACCACTGATTTTTTAACATGATTATTACTGGCAACCTAAAAAAGGTTCGTCGTCATTAGTTCTTAGCAGAAAAAGTATAGTTATGTATTGAAAACGTATCGTAGTACAAATCCCCTGGATACCCTACAACTCATCCTCTGGGTGGAACCAGACAAAAATCCATGTGTCTGTATGGATTTGCCTAAAAATCGATATTATCAATGTTAATATTTGGGATCTGAGTAAAACCCGAGGAAACATTCTTGCCTATTGTCCAGAGCACATTTAAACCTGCCTGGTGGTTGCGCGGAGCGCATGTCCAGACAATATGGTCCAGCGTTCTCCGTATCAAACCCAGGCTGAACATTGAGTGGCAGCGAGTTGAATTATCGGATGGTGATTTCATAGACCTGGCCTGGTCTGGGCCAAAGGAAGGTAAGACGGTGCTTCTCCTGCATGGACTTGAAGGGAGTATCAATTCGGTCTATGCAAGTGGGATCATGCATGCACTCAACCAGCGTGGATATCGGACCTGTTTGATGCATTTTCGTGGCTGTAGCAGCCAACCGAACCGTCTACCACAATGGTATCACAGTGGACAGAGTGAAGATCCACAATGCATTCTGGAGTATCTGAGAGATCAAATGAGCATTGAGATTTATGCTGCCGTCGGTTTTTCGCTCGGTGGTAACGTGTTACTCAAGTGGCTAGGCGAACAAGGTGCAGCCATACCATTCCAGCGGGCGGCCGTGATGTCTGTCCCGTTTCAGTTAGAGCATGCCGCCCAAAGAATGGGCAAAGGGTTTTCGCGTCTGTATCAATGGTACCTGGTCAGTAGCATGCAGCAAAAATATAAAAAAAAGTTCGCGAACGTCTCGTCTCCACTGGATGTTGACATCAATATGCTCAATACATTCTGGCAATTTGATGACCAGGTAACTGCACCTTTGCATGGATTTAAAGGTGCGCATGATTACTACACGCGTGCCAGTAGTCGCCAGTTTATTCCACAAATTCGCGTGCCCACTTTAATCCTGCATGCACGCGATGATCCTTTTATGTATTCACATACACCACCGACATCTGACGAGTTGCCGGAAAATGTCTGGTTGGAGTTAACAGATTATGGTGGTCATGTAGGTTACATTAGTGGCGCGATACCCGGACTGGCTAATTATTGGGGGGAGAGACGGCTGGTCGAATGGATTGATAATGACTAGTTAAAATATTGCCAAGTGTTTATTGTAAACCCTGCGGTTTAAGTAACGTGTATAGTGGGGACTATAATTAGGAAAATATGCGATTATACTTAGATAGTATAAGCAACTAATAAAGAGGGTTAGGTAAATGGATTTTTGCATTAAACCCAGGATCACCAGGCGAGTTGGATATTACCTGGTGTATTTATGCTTGCTGTTTTCATTGAGTTCTTGCGGAATATTTAGAGTGATGCCTATTCAGTTAGCACGTGTAACGCAAACTGAAACTTATACGCAGGTTTTTACATTCATGGACGATGCGCCAAATAGTAGTGCGGTTATTGACAATCAAGATGAGCCAAATTATTTGGCGCTTCGCCAAAACGAGAAGATTGACCGTGTTTTCACTAGCTGTTGGGGAAACAGAACTGGCAGAATATTAAAGACATGTATGGTCTCTCTTCCATGCGTCAGGAGCTTATCGACCACGAAATCGAACTGTCAGGCAACATGATTTTCGTTAGTTATCTGGATCCCGTTGATCTTGAAAATATCATTGTAGAGGGTCATGGGCGCTATTATTTGATACGTAAAAAGGATAACGAAATCCTGCTTTCCGGTGATTTCGACGTGGTTTCAGATCCTTATGTGCTAAATGATTCTAAACGTGCTGATTATATTATTGCCAACGCTGAGATATACGTCACCCGTATTCCAAACCAGATAACGCATATACATAAAGCAAGTTTGAAATATAAAATTTATCTGAAAACTAACTTTAAAACGAAGGGTATTTTTGCGATCGATTACCATCGTAATCATGAAGTATTTATGCCGA
This sequence comes from Thiohalomonadales bacterium, assembly GCA_040235555.1. Taxonomy (GTDB): domain Bacteria; phylum Pseudomonadota; class Gammaproteobacteria; order UBA6429; family Thiohalophilaceae; genus RI-92. The sequence goes on from JBECKZ010000134.1 coordinate 11,283, forward strand.
GCAGCATATCAGGAAACGCGTTGGATGAAAAAGATAAAATTGCCATTATGACTTTTAATAGTCCTGATGGAGACAGGAAAATAATTGATACACGAGGAATGAATTTTTTACATAAAGGTTATGAATAGTAAAGAGAAGTTTGCGTAGCAAACCTTATACAAGGATAAGTAAACATGACAGCCGCGACTATCTGTCCAAACTGCAAACATCAAAATCCTGATAACAGTATCTTCTGTAATAATTGTGGATGCGAACTGAACGGTGATATAGAAAACAGAATAAAATATTTTGAGAACAGAATAGAGGCGGCTGCGGAACGAGCCGAAACGGCGACCTATGAACGGATTACAAAATGGGCCAAGCTATCAACCTGGGTGATAAGTATTGCATTAACCATCATCGGTGCCACTATAAGCGTTGGTGCCTATTTGGGGTTCGATAATATACTGAATTTTAAACAGACCATTGGTGATGCCAGGGAACAAGTAAATAGCTCCATAAAGGATATTAACAAAGCAAGGGATGACGCGATAAAGGATTTGAAAAAAGTAAATGTAATCAGCGAGCAGATTGCTGAAATAAAGAAACAACAAAATATAATGGAAAAACAGTTAAAAACTACTAATGAATATTATAAGGATGCGCTCAAATTAAGAAACGGATTATTTGATATAACTATCCAGGTCGATAAAAATCTCACTAACAGAAATGCGCGGATAAAATCGATTGTCACAGAACTCAACGCAAAGGGGTATGATATTGACGTGGGAAAAATTCTGGACGTGCAAGTAGATAGGACAGAGATACTATTCTATAGTCAAAGAACAAAAGCAAAAGCCGATGAATTAGCCAAAATCATTGCTGAAAAACTCAATCTAAAAACAATACGGACCAGATTTGTTGAAAGCTCCAATCTGAATCGATACAACATCTTGATCAAATTTGGAAGTATTTTATAACGGTGCAATCTGTTCGGCTTCACTCAGTACGAACTGGGCAAATGCCTGGGCGGCCGGACTAAGGCGTTTGCCTTGTCGTTGTACCAGATACCACTGCCGGTTTAACGGGAACCCCTGCACATCGAGTATGCATAAGGTCTGCGCCTTGAGTTCGGCTTGTACGGTGTGCAGCGATACGACACCGAGACCCAGACCGGCTTCCACGGCTTGTTTGATTGCTTCGTTCTTGTTCATTTCCATGGCGGCCTTGAGTATCAGGCCATGTTCAGCAAAGTGCTTTTCCACCGCGCCTCGTGTACCCGATCCGAGTTCGCGGCCCACGAAAGGTTCTTCAGCCATGCGTTTGAGGGGTATCTGCTGCTGACCAGCCAAAGGGTGGTTCGGCGCCGCGATAACGACCAGTGGATTGTCCATGATGGGTTGGGCTGACAGATCATGGTCTTCCGGTGGTTGCCCCATCAGCGCCAGGTCGATGCTGTTATCGGCTAGATGTTTGAGCAGGATTTCACGGTTGACCACGTTGAGGCTCACGCGGATATCCGGGTGCATTTCACGAAACAGCGCGACCAGACGTGCAGTGAAGTAACTGGCGGTACTGGCAGTGGAAACCGTCAGGGTGCCGCCCTTTAATCCCTGCAAATTGGCGAGTGAGTGTTCGAGATTTACGAGCTCGCGCTGGAAGGCCTGGCTGACCTGCAGGGTCTCCTTTCCCGCCTCGGTCAGGTGTATACGTTTGCCGATTTGCTCAAATAGGGGAATCCCCAGCACACTTTCTAATTGCTTGATTTGCATCGAAACAGCAGGCTGGGTCAGGTGTAATTCGCTGCTCGCGGCCGAGAAACTCCCGCAGCGGGCCACGGCTTCCAGGATATCGAGTTGGCGAAGTGTCAGTCTTAACATAAGAATAAGTAAGAGATGATATCATAAATACTGAATTTTTCTTATGGTTTGTTTCCCGTATAGTCCACACAGTTCATGTGGGTAATGACCCACTGATTTACTCGGATTTAAAACAAACTGGAGAATGTAGTTATGGCCTTAGACCAATCCACCCGGTATTCAGACCTGAGTCTGAAAGAGGAAGAATTAATTGCTGAAGGCAAACATATCCTGTGCGCCTATCGGATGAAGCCGAAGGCGGGGCATGGTTACCTGGAAGCCGCTGCGCACTTTGCTGCCGAATCCTCCACTGGCACCAACGTTGAAGTGTGCACCACCGATGATTTCACCAAGGGTGTAGATGCACTGGTGTATCACATTGACGAGGCCAGGGAAGATATGCGGATTGCCTATCCGCTGGATCTGTTTGATCGCAATGTCACTGATGGTCGCATGATGATGGTGTCATTCCTGACCCTGACCATCGGTAACAACCAGGGCATGGGTGATATCGAATATGCCAAAATGATCGATTTCTTTGTCCCACCACGTGCTATCCAGCTGTTCGATGGCCCATCCAAAGACATCTCTGACCTGTGGCGTATCCTGGGTCGTCCGGTGAAAGATGGTGGCTATATCTCCGGTACGATCATCAAGCCGAAGCTGGGTCTGCGTCCGGAACCGTTTGCCGAAGCAGCCTATCAATTCTGGTTGGGTGGTGACTTCATCAAGAACGATGAACCACAAGGCAACCAGGTATTTTCACCGGTCAAAAAAACCATCCCGTTGGTGTACGATGCCATGAAGCGGGCGATGGACGAAACTGGCGAAGCCAAGTTGTTCTCCATGAATATCACCGCGGATGACCACTATGAAATGTGTGCCCGTGCCGACTTTGCGCTGGAAGCATTTGGTCCGGATGCCGACAAGCTGGCCTTCCTGGTGGATGGTTATGTTGGCGGCCCCGGTATGGTGACGACGGCTCGTCGTCAGTATGCCAGCCAGTATCTGCATTACCATCGTGCCGGTCACGGTGCCATTACTTCTCCCAGTGCCAAGCGTGGTTACACTGCATTTGTGTTGGCGAAAATGTCACGTCTGCAGGGTGCTTCCGGAATTCACGTCGGTACCATGGGCTACGGCAAGATGGAGGGCGAGGCCGATGATAAAGTGATCGCCTATATGATCGAGCGCGACAGTTGTCAGGGTCCGGTCTACCATCAGGAATGGTTCGGTATGAAACCCACCACACCGATTATCTCCGGTGGCATGAATGCATTGCGACTGCCTGGGTTCTTCGAAAACCTGGGACACGGCAATATCATTAACACTGCCGGTGGTGGTTCTTACGGGCACATCGATAGTCCGGCCGATGGTGCCAAATCCTTGCGTCAGGCTTACGACTGCTGGAAGGCTGGCGCGGATCCGATTCAATACGCGAAAGAACACAGAGAGTTTGCTCGCGCATTCGAATCCTTCCCGCATGATGCTGATGCCCTGTTCCCGGGCTGGCGTGGCAAACTAGGTGTTAAGGCCGCGTAAACAAAGGCTGATCATCCAGTTGATCTGCAAATGTGGATCGATGCAAGAGCCCCGCTTCAAGCGGGGTTCTTCTTTATTAAACTGAAGTAAAACAGGATAAAACGATTATGGCCACATTACCCGCCTGCCCCGAATGTCACTCTGAATATACTTACGAAGACGGAAATATGTATGTCTGTCCTGAATGCGGACACGAATGGTCTCGACAGGACGATGCCAGCAGTGAAGATACACTGTCAGTAAAGGATGCTCATGGCAACGAACTGAAGGACGGTGACAGCGTTACGGTGATCAAGGACCTGAAGGTGAAAGGTTCGTCCTCAACAGTGAAGGTAGGGACAAAAGTAAAAAATATTCGCCTGGTCGACGGCGATCATAATATTGATTGCAAAATTGATGGTATTGGTGCCATGAAATTAAAATCGGAGTTTGTAAAGAAGGTGTGACTCTGAGAAAAAAATTCATAAATTTATTGTTTTTTTGGCCTTCAAATTTTTTAGCAATTGTGATCGGGATGAGGAACATAAAGAAGCGATGATAGATCACAAGGTCAATCTGAAATCGTCAACTAACGCACCGGGCAAACGTGAGCTAGCCTGCGAGCGTTTGTCGTAGCTGCTGTTATTAAAGAGATGTTCCTGTTCCGCAGTGAGTGCTATCAATTTATCGCCGAATATATGGTAGATACTTTCATCAAAGCGCATGACATTCAGCGGTGCCACCGGTATGCCGGATTCTACCCATAAACAGGCAAAGCGGGTCATGCCGGTGATACGGCAATTGTTGCGGTCTGAATAATTGGTATACCAGAGATTGCTGATATAAATGCCTGTATCCAGTTCAGACAGGATGCGATCCTGATGCAGATCACCCCCTGCGATTTCCATTGACTCCGGATGCTCAATATTACAGTTAACAGGTACAGCAAATTCCTTGGCGCTGCGCGCATTGGCCAGACAATCCTGGTAAGTGCCACTCTCAATTAAGCTGACCTGATCAGGTTTGATAAAGCCTGTACCTGTAAACGCAGGTGTTAAACCCGATTTGTGGTTCTCAAAAATGGTTACATGCGGATTCAGGCTTTTTCCCTCTTCGATCATTTTCAGCAGGGGGGTCTGGGCAGTACGATGTGACTTCAGGCCAAAACCACCCCAGTTGAGTAAGTCGGTTAGCTCCTGCATAGCACTGGGGGTAATAAAAACCCGGTAACGTCCTGGGCTGAGACTCCGGGGTGGTGTCTCCAGTAACGGCAATGTTTGCCGGGCAGTTTCGATTTTCTGCTGCAGATAATCAGCATTCCAGTGCAAGCCTGCATAACTCTGTTTTATGGCTTTGTCTTCCCTGGAATAGATACTCCAGTCAAAATTAAAATTGAAATTCACGTGCCAGTTAAACTGGCCCAGCGAGTTAGCAAAGCCACGCGAGACTTCACCGCTGGCCCACAAGCCTACCAGGTCCAGGTTGTGTGCTGAGGAAATGACTTCCTGCAGTGCATCTTCCGCCGCGGGTAAGGTGTTTGTTGTCATGCAGCAGGTGTTGTGTATTTCCGTGGCGTAGTACAGGTAAGGATCTTCCGGTAGAAAAGCCAGTTGTTGGCGCAACTGTGAAAGAATTCCTCTGGCCAGCGCCAAATCCGTTTCAAGCTCAACGGACAAATCAAATAAGGCTTTGGCCTGACGCTGATTCGTAATCAGGGTCAAACTCAGTTGGTGTTGTGCAACATTTCCTGCCTGGCGTATCTGGTTCCTGTTCAGGCGTACAAAATCCGACTGCTCTCCTTCGAAGTTCAGCAGTAACACTTCACTACTTGAGTTTAACAGTGCAAAGATTTTTTCACTCAGCTCCTGGAAGTAGTCCTGCATCTCAGTCACCCCCAAAGATTTCTACATTGTGGAAGACACACGCAGGGGCGGCATGGCCCACATGAATCATTTGATTCGGTTCCCCTTTGCCACAGTTAGGCGTCCCCCAGATTTCAAACGTGGACGCATTACCGACAGCTGCAAGATTGCGCCAGAAATTTGCGGAAATGCCTCGGTAGTTGGGATTTTTTACCAGGTCTTGTATTTCGCCGTCCTTGATGATGCGTCCCAGTTCGCAGCCAAATTGAAATTTATTCCGGCTGTCATCGATGGACCAGGATGCATTGGTCTCCATCAGCACCCCATCTTCGATGGAATTAATTAATTCAGCCATGCTATTGTGGCCGGGTTCCAGATTCAGGTTGGCCATGCGATCGATAGGCGGCCGATTCCAGCCACTGGCGCGGGCATTGGCTACACCCGCTAATCCGCTACGTGCCTGAGATAGTGCGCCTCCCAGCAAACGTTCCAGGATACCGTTACGGATAATATACATCCGCTCTGCCGGTGTACCTTCATCATCATACGCGTAACTGGCCATTTCTGCTGGCAGGCCAGGATCAAACGTGATGTTCAGTAACTCTGACCCGTATTGGTAATTGCCACACATCTCAGGGTGGACAAAACTGGTGCCGGCATAATTTCGTTCATCACCGAGAATACGATCCATCTCCAGCGGGTGCCCAATACTCTCGTGTATCTGCAGCATCATTTGATTGGGCATTAACAACAGTGAGGCAGTTTTAGTAGGGCAGTTCGGTGCATCGACCAGGGCAATGGCTTCCTCCGCCACTTGGTTAGCCTGCTCTGGAAATAGCAGTGCGGCCAATTGTTCAAGTCCACCCTGGTGTGCCGTGCCCCATCCGCCACCTGTTCGGCGTTGGGTTTGACTGCCTTTATTAGCAACAGCCTCGAAGCCGGGTATGATGTAATGAAAGTCTTGTTCGATCGCAACACCATCGCTGGTCACTAACAGGGAACGGATTTCACGATGCCCTAGCTGTGCCTGCCAGTCAACGATACAGTCGTCGATCTTCAGGGTACGATTAACATCCTGCAATAAGGCAATCTTGTCACCCAGATTAGTGGATTGCCAGGGTTGTTCCACTTGTGAGCAATAGTGACCGGAATGTTGTGGCCGGGGAATATCCGTGGCTTTCAGGATGCCATATTTTGCGCTGAGTTCTGCCCAGGTTAACGCCTGTTCCACTGCACGGGTAAAACCATGGCGATTGAGTTCACTGGTTGCGGCATAAGCAAATCCACCACCGTCAATCAAGCTGATGTGTGCACCAAGATACTGATGCTGGTGCGGTGGCTGCACCACATTTCCGCGTACACTGATATGTTCTGACTGTTCAAATACAAGACGTAGCGACCAGAAATCGACACTGGGTGCAACTTGTTTAAATTCATGAATGATTTTCTTGAAGATCATTGTTGCCTTACATTCCAATAGTTACCATGAACAGGAAATCGTTAATCTATGCGTCGTATAAATTATAATAATATTTATGACAAAAAATATATTTTTTGTTAAATCCTCTCTAACCTGTATGGATACTCTGGATAGTGAAGCACCCAATTACATATATTTATCCTATACCCGATTGAAAGGGGAACTCACAGTTGTGGAAATTAATAGTGAGTTGTTCTCTCTTCGTGGCATGAATATTACTTTCTGGATATTTGCAAGATTCATAGATCTTATTGCTTTCCATAAAGTGTATTGATGTCTTGCAAGCGGATCGTATTATAAATCACCTTGTTAAACTTCCGTCTAGCCATCAAGGGTCACCTGGCCAAAAATCTGCATGTTCGTTTAGATGTGGTTAAAATTGATGTTATCTATTTCATAGTCCATGTTTCGGCAACGGTGTAATAGGCGCTTCTCACTCGTGCCATGTGAATGAATGTGAATAATTCACATCTACACAGGGAATAATTTATCGTAAACAACATTAAAGGTTGATAACCTGATGCCAGGTAGAGCTGAGAGCTGGCCTACTTTACATCACGGAGGTTCGATCATGAACACGCAAACTTGTGAGAATGAATATCCTGATATTGCGATCATCACCGTGGCCCGTTATGCCGGATTGGAGGTATTGGATGTCCTCACAACACTGGGTCTGGACCTGCGGGGAAACCATTCGACTACGTCTGTCAACATAACTCCTTTCTCAATACGACACAGACGTGCGCTACATACGGTCGCAAAATTCAGCGGTCTTGATGAGGCTCTCGTTGCGCAAAGACTTGAGCACCCTGAACAATCACGGCATGACGATGAATTTATGCATACGGACAGGGCGGCTTGAAACAGGAAGCAGAGCTTTAAACACTGGGTAGCATGCACAGCGATTACGCTGGCGCTATGCGTACTACCCAGGTACTTGCTAATGATAGATTCTCTCGATTCTTTGTGATGTACGGAGTTATGCAATATTAAATATAGGGCGCTGAATAAAAGCAGTCGTGAAATAAGATGAGTATTTAGTCGTTGTTTGCATGTCACAAGGACACAGCACGGCTATAGCCGACGCAACAGTCTCATTTCCCAGACAGTGATCCAAAATTGGGGACAGAACACTCTGGAATCATTGCAGATTGTATCCAGTGTTTTTTCAAACTAACAGATTTTGGTCGTATGATTTTCTCCAAAGTAAGAAAGATTGTTAATTGACTTCAATTATTACAATTTTTAACCGTGGTTTCATCTCGTCGTGTACTAAACTTGAAATAGACACACCTTATAAGCAAGAAGGATTGTAGTCTTTTGCGGCAATCAGGTTATATCCACTTTATACCGACAGGAGACCAATATGGATATATCAATCAAGAAAATTACCTGGCTAATATTTGCCAGTATCATCAGCATCGGTATCAGTTCGACCAGCTATGCGGCCACCTGGATAGCGATATGTAACGATGGGCAGAATCTCCAGTACAACCAAACTTTGAACGGCAAAGGTTTGTTGTATCTGAAAGTCAAGGACAGTAAAGGAACAAGCCATACATGGCAGGTGGCTAAGTTAGATCAGACTTTCTACAATGGCACTGCCATCTGCGGTACCGTTCTTGGCAATGGTGTTGGTAATGCTGCAACAGGTAGACACCCAATTACACAGATATGCGCTAATAAAAGCAGAAAAACGATTTACGTCAAATACAAACACCCATACGAAGTCCGTCCATTTGAAAGCGGTGTGTTTTGCAAAGCCAATGTCATGGTGCGTTAATCAATAACAGGTGACAGATTACACCTAGAACCGCCTGGAGGTCACCGACTATTTTCTAAGTAAATTAAAGTGATCGGGATGATTTATTCAAATTATTCCGATCACTTTAAAATCCATTTAAATGGTCCTTGAGATTGAGCAGAAATTCTTTTCAGCTAATAACTGACTCTGACGTCATTCTTGCCGTTGTTGTAGTCGAAATATATCTGGTGAGTATTACTATCCCATTTTAACGGCTTACCCGAGAACGGATTAAAATACTTGGCACTGTGATTGTTCAGGTATGTCGCAATATTAAAGATATTAATCTTTTCTTCATACATTTTGCTGCGAGCTTTCAAAATCATAATCCTGCCGTTTATTTCAACCGCCTTGATAAATAGGTCTTCCTTGCTGTCTGGTATGCTTGTTTTACATATTTCGTTGCCGATTACATTATTTAGGCTTGCTTTTGTCGAAGACAGATTTTGCCTGCGTATGTGTACAGATATATCCTGATCATCCAGATTGTATTTTCTCCTTGCGCGGTCAAAAATGCAGTTTAATGTTTTGTTGTATTTATAGGTATATCGAATAATGTCCGCAGTAATTGATTGCATGCCTGATAATGTTCTATTAGCCTGAACAAGTTCATCCTTAAGTAATTGTAACTCATTTTTCGCAATGAGTTTTTGATCCATCACCACATTAACCAGAATGCGCATATTATTTATCAACTTATAAATACTATCATTCTGGAATTTCGGATTATTTAGCAGGTTATACAGAAATTGGACAATTACTGCCTGCCTTTCAAGATGTAGAAGTTTGACATTCGGATCATTGCTATGCCTTATGACCATCAGATTAAAATAGTTGTTGCCACTAATAACATTTACTAGTGATTCATAATTTTTGCTGTGGCTAATTAAACTCTCCAGCAAATCCAGCCGTAGCAGGGATAAAAAGCTTCCCGAATAGTCGCTATAGAAAGTTGTATAGCTTAGCTTGGTATAATTGATTGGATTCTGGTAACGCTTGCTGTTGTAAGAAGAATGGGCGTTTTGTAACGGCACCTGATATTTTTTTATGTATTTAGCGATCTCCACATCGAGCTTGGTATTATCGTTTTGTAACCTCTGAATATAGAGTTGATTGATAGCGGCCTGGTCCGTTTTACTCATGCCACCTAATGCCAGTTCCCGGTTATGCGGATATTTAGCGGGATAGACCGGCGTTTTGCGGTTTCTGAAATAGGTCTGCATCTTTTTCAGTCCAGACAGCCAGTCTTTCCCGTACGAAATTCTGTCGGGTACATCAGGCATCCACAGTGTTAGCATGGGGAAAAACGCATTTTCGTGGTCACTGATGTCTTCTTGCTTTAGTGTAAGCAGATTTTCTAGGTCTGGGTTTATGCTGGTATCTAGTCTTAAAAGATAATTTGCCAAAAATAATAGCGGCAAGAGAAGTATTATCGAGACTAAAATATGTTTCAGCGTATATTTGAACGGGCTGATATGCGTATAGTAAACATATCTCAGGCTGGATGGCATATATAAAATAATCTGTATAACAGCCAAGATAATTGTAATTATCAGCAGAA
>JBECKZ010000164.1:0-31089 GCA_040235555.1 Thiohalomonadales bacterium
CGCGCACACCAAACCAGCGACAATTCACCGTATTGATGACTTTTCATTTGACCTCGGTGCCATCGATAACAGTAAACCAGAACAGGCCAGCAATCTGACTCTGCACTTCAAATACGGAAAATACGGTGAAGCCAAAGTCACTGGCAAAGTTCAGGTATTTGCTGCAAAACCAACAGTAGATCTGAACGCCAGTATCCTGGACCTCAATCTCAACAGGGTTTCGCACTACACGCAGGAACTGTTACAACACAGAATCGAAAGCGGACAACTCGATGCCAAGCTCGCCATTAAAATCAACCAGGGCAAACTGAATTCCGATGCCAAGTTGACGCTGCATAAATTTTATGTTGACAAATTGTCTGAGAAAGAACAAAAAAAGGACAAATACCAAAAAGATCTGGGTATCCCTTTATCAGCCGCATTATCCCTGTTACGTGATAAGAATGACACTATTGATATCAATTTACCTGTCACCGGAAACGTAGAAAATCCGGATTTTTCACTTAACGATATCATCGCCACTGTCTCCGCCAAAGCGCTCAAGGTAGCAATCGTCAACTACTATGCAACTCTGGGATTGGTGAAACTCGTTAGCGGGGCTTTCGATTTGATGACCGCCCTACGGTTTGCCCCCCTGGAATTCATGCCGGGTCAGTCCACGTTGACGGACACCTCGCGCAGCGCACTGAACAAGTTCGCCACTATGCTGAAAGACCGTCCACAAGTTACCCTGGTAGTGTGCGGCCACGCCACCCAGGCGGATCAACTCAAGCTGTTTCCAGCAAAAAACCAATCTTCGGATAACACGACAACAGACAACAAGAAGCCTACCCCAATAACCGAGCAACAAAAGCAGCAGTTAAACAAGCTGGCTTTAACCCGTAGTGGGCAGGTCAAGCAATACCTGGTGGAACAAAAAGGTGTGGCGGCAAACAAGCTAATTGAGTGTAACCCGGAATACAAGCCCGGCGATGATCACGACCCGTACGTCGAGCTGCACATCTGATGATACGCCGGAAACTATTTTTGTGCGCGGGCGATGCGCACGACATTAGGTAGACTACGCAAATGCCGGATAATGCGCGCCAGGTGCTTACGGTTCTTGACCGCGACAGTGAAGGTTAACTGTGAGTGTTGACCATCGCGTTCATCCATCACCACGTTCTCGATGTTGGCATCAAGATCAGAAATCGCGGCGGCGATAGTCGCCAGCACACCACGTTGATTCACGACCAGCAGGCGTAATTCAACCGGGAACTCACCGGCGACATTATCTTCCCATTCAACATCGATCCATTTCTCCGGTTTGTTACGATAATCCGCAACATTCTTGCAACCCTCGACATGGATCACCACACCGCGACCGGCAGTCACGAACCCCAGGATCCTGTCACCGGGGATCGGCCGACAGCATTTGGCATAGGTCACCACGGTACCCTCGGTGCCCTTGATTGCCAGTGGTTTACTTTCCGTACTGCTGCTTTTGATCTCCTTGCCCGCTTTTTCATCGTCGCCCTGGAGCAGGGCACGTGCGACCAGCATCGGCATACGATTGCCCAGACCGATCTCCATCAGCAATTTATCGAAACTCTTGACGCTGAAGGTTTCCGCCACCTGCGCCAGTTGTTGTTCCGGTATCGACTCAAGTTCTGAGCCGTATTGTTCCAGACTTTTGTTCAGCAGGCGCTGACCAAGACTGGCAGCCTCATCATGTTGCAGATTTTTGAGAAAGTTACGGATATTGGCGCGTGCCTTAGCCGTGTGCACAAAGTTGAGCCAGGCTGGATTAGGTCGCGCACCGGAGGCGGTAATAACCTCGACGGTCTGGCCATTACGCAGTTCGGTACGTAGCGGCATCAGGCGCCGATCGATCTTGACTGCCACGCACTGATTACCGACATCGGTATGCACGGCATAGGCGAAATCCACGGCAGTCGCTCCCCGCGGAAGCTCCATGATCATACCCTTGGGGGTAAACACATAAACTTCATCCGGAAACAGATCAACCTTGACGTTTTCCAGGAACTCCATGGAGTTACCGGCGTGTTGCTGAATCTCCAGCAGGTCGAGCAACCACTGGCGCGCGCGCACCTGTGCACTGTTACCAAAGTCGTCACCGCTCTTGTATAACCAGTGTGCTGCAATTCCGGCTTCGGCTACTCGGTGCATGTCCTCGGTACGGATCTGCACTTCGATAGGCACACCATAGGGGCTGAACAACACCGTGTGTAGTGACTGATAACCGTTGGCCTTGGGAATGGCGATATAATCCTTGAATCGGCCTGGGACTGGTTTATACAAATTGTGTACGGCACCCAGTACCCGATAACACATGTCTACTGAACTGACGATGATGCGAAACGCATAGACATCCATGATCTCGTTGAACGGCACCTGTTTCTCACGCATCTTGTTGTAAATGCCGTATAGGTGTTTCTCGCGGCCGATTACCAGGCCCTCAAGCCCTTCCTGCTTCATACGTTCAGTAACCGAGTTTTCGATCTTGCTCACGATCTCCTTGCGATTACCGCGTGACTTTCGCATGCGCTCGGCAATTACGCGATAACGCAACGGATACAATGCAGCGAAACCCAGTTCCTCCAGCTCCAGCCGTACCCTGTTCATACCCAAACGATTGGCAATCGGGGCATAGATCTCGAGGGTCTCACGGGCAATACGCCGGCGCTTGTCGGCGCGCATCGCACCCAGGGTCCGCATGTTATGCAGACGATCGGCAAGCTTGACCAGGATGACGCGGATGTCCCGCGTCATCGCCAGGATCATTTTGCGAAAGTTTTCGGCCTGCGCCTCGATGCGGGATTCGAATTCGATATGGGTAAGCTTGCTGACACCATCAACCAGCTCCGCCACTTCCTCGCCAAACAGTTTAATCAGTTGTTCCTTGGCGGTAGGTGTATCCTCGATCACATCGTGCAACAACGCAGCAATGAGACTCTTGGTGTCCATGCGCATCTCGGCCAGGATATGCGCCACGGCCACGGGGTGATAGATGTAGGGTTCACCACTGGCGCGCGATTGGCCGTCATGAGCCTCGGCACCAAACAAATAAGCCCGATAAACCTCTGCGATTTGATCGGGCTCGAGATAGTCCTCCAACATTTCGCACAAGTGACTAATGCGAAACGCAGTCGGATCACCGCCTGGGGTGAACTCTGTTATTGGCGTAGCAATTGCCGACGCTCCTGCTTATTCCTCGCTGTTATCTTCCACTACCGGTCCGGAGACTTCACCCTCGGCTGCAGTGGAAGTGATATCCACGCCCGGTACGATCTCCATATCTTCCGCGGTAATTTCGACGCCAGCCGCCTCGGCTTCAGCAGTTGACTCTTCCTCATCCAGGATTTTGGTATCCACGAGGCCTTCGGCAATTTCGCGCAGGGCCAGGACAGTCGGCTTGTCGTTTTCCCAGGGCAATTGCGCCTCCTTGCCATACACCAGCTGGCGGGCACGCTTGGTTGCCAGCAGGACCAGCTCAAAACGGTTCGCGACGTGATCCAGACAGTCTTCTACAGTTACACGGGCCATGCACAACTCCTAAGTATTTGAATTCATTTATCCACTAACGGGGCGCTGCAACAGCGCGGGGACTGGGGATTATACTGGCGAACCCGTGCTCACGCCAGAAGCTCGGCCACCAGCTCCGCATGGGCCTGCTGCTGGTGTGCCAGCCGCAGGCGCTCACTGCAGATTATGGACCGTAAATCCGCCAGCGCCAGCTGGAAATCGTCATTTATCACCAGATAGTCGTATTCCGCATAGTGCTGCATCTCGCTGACTGCGTCGCGCATGCGCCGGGCCACGACCTCCGGACTGTCGGTTCCGCGATCACTCAGGCGCCGCTCCAGCTCCACCCGCGATGGCGGCAGGATGAAGACACTAACAGTAACTGGGATACGGTGCCGCACCTGGCGCGCACCCTGCCAGTCAATCTCCAGGATGACATCCAGCCCCTGCGCCAGTTGTTGCTCGATGGCGGCCTGGGAAGTGCCGTAGAAATTGTCAAAGACCTGTGCATGCTCAAGAAACTGGTTTAACTCAACCATCTTCTGGAAACTCGTGACATCAGTGAAATGGTAATGCACCCCGTCTACCTCACCCGGGCGCATGGCACGCGTGGTGTGCGACACTGAAACCACCAGGCCAGGTGTGGATTCAATCAGGGCCTTGACCAGACTGGTCTTGCCCGCACCCGAGGGCGCGGAAAATATATAAAGCGTACCGGTTTGTGTATGCATGGCTTAAGGTTTGTCCCTTGCAATCTTTATTCTATATTCTGGACCTGTTCGCGCATCTGTTCGATCAGGACCTTCAGATCCACCGAGGCGGTACCGGTGCGCGCATCGACGGATTTAGAGCCCAGGGTATTGGCCTCACGATTGAGTTCCTGCATCAGAAAATCCAGGCGCCGGCCAATCGGCTTGCTGACATTGAGGCCGCGCTGCACCTCGGTCACGTGAGTCGCCAGGCGATCCAGTTCTTCATCCACATCGATCTTCTGGGCCAGGATCACCATTTCCTGTTCGAGCCGGCCCGAGTCCAGTTCACCCTTGACCTCGGCCAGACGGGTCTGCAGTTTTTCGTGCCAGCTTTGTTTGATTTCAGGGATCATGCTGCGCATCTGTTGCACGATTTCCATGATGCCATTGCAGCGCTGCTCAAGGATGGCCTTGAGCTTTTCCCCTTCGCGCTGGCGTCCTTGAATCAATTCGGCGAGTGCCGCATCGAGTAACTCCATTGCCCTGGCGTGCAGGACCTCCGGGGCCACTTGCGGGATCTGTAACACCCCCGGCCAGCGCATGATCTCCAGGGTACTGATCGGACGATGTTCCGGGAAATAGCGTTTGACCTGTTCGCTGGCACTGGCCAGTTGCTCGATCAGGGTTGTGTCCAGTTGCAGTTCGCCACTGGCGTGCTGTTCAGGCTGGTATCGGACCTGCAGATCCACCTTACCGCGGTTGAGTTGGTTCTGGATGCGTTCGCGGATGCGACCTTCGAGTACCCGCAATTCATCGGGCAGGCGCAGACCAAGATCCAGATATCGGTGGTTCACCGAACGCAGTTCCAGGGTCAGACTGCCCCAGCTGTCCGTGTGCTCCTGGCGCGCAAATGCGGTCATACTGCTAATCATAAATAAAGTGGTCCCTGACAGTTCGGTCAATGGAGGGGAAGTCTAACCGCGACTCAATCTGGCGGCAAATCAGCCGACATAATAATCTGTAACAAACAACCCTTTGACGATTTTGCTATGATGCGCGACATGACCCGGGATACTTATATATATGTACAAGGACTGACCTGGTAAGCAACATGGCCACCGTAATGAACAGCCCTGATAATTCGTTACCGCCAGGAACACGGCTTGACGAGTTTGTCATCGAACGCATCCTGGGTGGAGGTGGTTTCAGCATCGTCTACCTTGCACTAACCGTCAGCGATAACAAGCCGGTGGTGATCAAGGAATACATGCCCAGCACACTGGCAACCCGCAATGAAAGCATGTCGGTGATCCCCTCCACCGAACAAAATACCGAACGCTTCAATCACGGTCGGCGCCTGTTTTTCCAGGAGGCAAGCACCCTCACCACGCTTAAACATCCAAACATCGTCAATGTGATCAATTTTTTCCGTGCTAACGGCACAGTCTACATGGTCATGGAATACGAAGAAGGTGTGAACATGCAGACCTATATCAAGAAACACAAAGGCAACCTGAGCGAGCCGTTTATCAAGGCCGTGTTCCTGCCATTACTCGATGGTCTGCAAATGATCCACAGTCGTGGCCTGCTGCATCTCGACATCAAACCCAGCAACATTTATTTACGCACCGGCGCCAGACCCTTGCTACTCGATTTCGGTGCAGTGCACGAGATGATGCAGACCCGTCAGTTTCAGCCCAACCAGGTAATTACGCCCGGCTTCTCACCCATCGAGCAGCTCGACCCCGGTGGGTATGTCGGCCCGTGGACCGATATCTATGCCATCGGTGCCACCATGCGCGCCTGTATTGAAGGGGTATCGCCTCCACCTTCACCGCGGCGGCGTGAGAAGGAAATTCTGCGACCCGCGGTCAGTGCGTTCAAGAAAAAATATTCGCACTATCTGCTTGAGGCCGTGGACTGGGCCATGGAAGTCGATCCCTTACTGCGGCCGCAATCGGTGGATTTATTGATTGAAGCCTTGAACGGCAAGGCACCCAAAAAGGATAAAAAACGTCTGTTTTAATTTCAGATCATGCAATACATCATCGCTCGTACCAGCCGCCTGGGCAACCGGGCCATCAATCAGGATCGCGTTGCCGCACTGGAACGCGACAATACTGTCATGCTGGTACTCGGTGATGGCCTGGGTGGTAAAGCCGGCGGCGAAGTTGCGGCACAGGTCATGGTCGATACCATTGCCAATGCCTTTAAAGATGCCAAGCTGCCGATCAAACACCCAAAGGAATTTCTGACCGACGCACTACACCAGGCACATCACGCGGTCATTGCAGCGGGGAAGAAAGTTGATCCGCCGATCAACCCTGGCACCACAGCAGTGTTATGCCTGGTACAAAATGGAAATGCCTGGTGGGCTCACGTTGGTGACAGTCGGCTTTACCTGTTTCGCGGCGGTGTACCGATTTATCGCACTCGCGATCACTCCTTTGTAGAAAAACTGGTGGAACGTGGTCACCTTAAAAACGATGATCGCAACACGCATCCTTTGCGTAATTACATGACGCGCTGCATCGGTCTGTCTGATAGTGTTCCGGAGGTCACGGTCAGTAATGAAGTAGTGTTGCAAAATGGTGACGTCATTATGTTGTGTTCCGATGGAATGTGGGACCCTATCGACGAAATGCAGCTGGGAATGAAGCTCATGGATGGTCGCCTCAGTGATGCCCTCGACAAGCTGGCGCAACAGGCCGAAGAAACCAGTTATCCCAGTAGCGACAACATCAGTGCCGTTGCTATTCAGATCATGTCGTTGCAATTGATTGGTCGTGCCATCAGTGACGGAATCGACAAACAGGTAGCCAGGGCATCACGCCTGGACCCGGTCAAAGATGCGATCGATGTCATAGAACAGACGTTCAAGCTCTACGAACATGAAATGAAATAGCAACCTGTTTTTATTTTGCTGTTTCAGCAAATGAATAACGGTTGCCTGGACTAGCCAGCGAGCTAACGACTGGTTATCCTATTCACCCCCGCCGTCAGGCCAAATTATCAACAGGAATCATTATGCGTCCAAGTGGCCGAGCTGCCGATCAGATTCGTCAAATCAATATCACCCGTCGCTACACCAAACATGCAGAAGGTTCCGTCCTCATCGAGTTTGGCGATACCAAGGTGATTTGCACCGCAACTGTGGAAAACCGTGTCCCAGGTTTTCTCAAAGGCAGTGGCCAGGGTTGGGTGACTGCCGAGTACGGCATGTTGCCGCGTTCCACCGGCAGTCGTATGGGCCGCGAGGCCGCCAAGGGCAAACAGGGCGGACGCACCATGGAGATTCAGCGCCTGATCGGTCGTTCACTGCGTGCCGCTATCGACCTGAAAGCGCTGGGCGAAAACAGTATTACCATTGATTGCGATGTGATCCAGGCTGACGGTGGTACCCGCACCGCATCAATTACCGGTGGTTTTGTTGCCCTCAGTGACGCCGTGCAATACATGCTCGATAAAAAGATCCTGAACGCAAATCCGCTACGCCACCACGTAGCCTCCATCTCGGTTGGCGTCTATCAAGGCGTACCGGTGGCCGACCTCGATTACGCCGAAGACTCCAATTGCGAAACCGACATGAATATTGTCATGAACGATGCCGGCGGTTTCATCGAAATTCAGGGCACCGCCGAAGGCGCCGCCTTCAGTGACGGTGAATTACAGACCATGCTGCAACTGGGGCGTGATGCCATTGCACAACTGATTAGCAAACAACGCGAGGCGTTACAGGATTAATCATGAAAAAGATCGTGCTCGCCAGCAATAACAAGGGCAAGGTCCGCGAGATCGGCCAGTTACTTGCGAACCTGGATATGGAAGTCGTGCCACAGTCAGAATTTGGCGTGACAGATATCGAAGAGACCGGACTCAGCTTTGTTGAGAATGCTATCCTCAAGGCGCGTAACGCCTCGCAACACACCGGCCTGCCGGCCATTGCCGATGACTCCGGTCTTGAAGTTGATGCCCTCAACGGTGCGCCCGGGATCTATTCTGCGCGTTACGCCGGTGTCGGTGCCAGTGACAGCGATAATCTGCAAAAACTTCTGGATGAATTGAACAAGCTGGGCGAGGTACCCCGCACCGCCCGCTTCCAGTGTCTGATGGTTTACGTACGTCACGCCCTGGACCCAACGCCGCTGATCTGCCAGGGGACCTGGGAAGGCGTGATCACGGAAGCCCCGCAAGGCGCGAATGGCTTTGGCTATGACCCGGTTTTCTATGTCATTACCGACAAATGTACTGCGGCACAACTGCCAGCAGAACGTAAAAACACCTTGAGCCATCGCGGCCAGGCCCTGCAGTGCCTGCTGGACAAATTAGCCAAAGCCTAATTAAATAGGTGTATGAACCGCCCCAGTCATGCCGTCCGGCACCCGTTTGTCTTTTGCCTGTCACTCCTGCTGCTCACACTGACAAGCATTGCGCCGGTTCGCGCCGTCACCACAGAAAATGTCTTTAACCGGTTCAAGGACCGCTTGTTGCAGGTTCGCATTATCGACAATGCCACCAATTCCAAATCGGTGATCGGCAGTGGTTTCTTTATCGATCAGCACGGCACGATCGCTACCAATTACCACGTCGTCTCCCGCAAGGTGTTCAAACCGGAAGAGTATCGCATCGAATACGTGACCGAAGATAACCGGGTGCACCAGGCCGATCTGATTAGCATCGATGTGATCCACGACCTCGCCCTGTTGAGCGGTGACAGTGCAGATACGCCTGATCTGTATTTCCGTGATCAAAGGCTGGAAAAAGGCGAGCGTATCTATACCATGGGCAACCCGCTGGACCTGGGTATGACCATTGTCGAAGGGACCTACAACGGTCTGACCGACGACACCATGCATGAACGCATCCTGCTCGCCAGTGCGCTCAACCCGGGTATGAGTGGCGGCCCATCAATCACAAAGGATGGCACAATCGTCGGCGTCAATGTCGCCACCGCCGGCAACAGCATCGGTTTTCTGGTACCGGAAAAATTCTTGCGCAATCTGCTGAAGACCAGCAAGACACACAAGAAACAGGATTACATGCAGGTGATCCGACAGCAGTTATTCGATAATCAGAACAAATACATCAAGGCGTTGTTGCAGAAACCGTTTCCCACCAAACATCTGGACAGTTACAGCGTGCCGGCAAAACTCGCCAGCTATATAAATTGCTGGGGTGATTCCGGCGACGACCATGGGCCATATACCACGGCCGATGATTACTGCGCAGTGAAAAATAATATTTTCCTCAATTCACGCATGAGCACCGGCGAGATCCGCTATAACCATCATCTGCTCAAAAGCGACAAGCTGAATCGCATTCGCTTCTATAACCTGATGGAGGAATACTTTGCCCATCCCCAGACCTCCCTCTCCGGTGACAAGGACGACTTTACCGAATTTAAGTGTAAAACCAATTTTGTGCAGAAAGGCAAATTACGCCTGAAGACTGCGTTTTGTCTACGCCGTTACAAGTCCTTCGACGGCCTGTATGACATGATCCTGCACAGTGCTAGCGTCACCGAGAATCAGCGTGGTTTGATCACTACCCTGATGTTGTCCGGTGTCAGTTATGACAATGCCGTTGCTTTTGGCAAGGCCTACCTGGAGTCCCTGGCGTGGAAGCCCCGTTGATCCTCGAAATCCTCGATCGCTTCGGCAAGGTCAGGGAGAGACATCTGATCACTCAGTTTCCAGTCCGCATTGGGCGTGGCTATGATAACGATATTATCCTGGATGACCCCTACGTCTCTCCCAGCCACATCGAACTGTTGCGCGATGGCAGCGGCCACATCCTGGTCTCTGATCTCAAGAGTGAAAATGGCCTGTTCAGTCTGCACCCACTGGTACGTCACGAGGTACTGTCCATTGAGGAAAACCAGCGCATCCGCATCGGCCATACCGATATCCGTTTGCGTTCGCGCAATTTTCCCATTCGCGAAACCTACATCGATCGGGTCCGCCCCAGTCAGTTGCATTTGATTTTCACCAATATGGTCATGCTGCCGGTGTTCTGGCTGCTCACCGCCGGTCTTTTCACTTTTTACTATTATCAGCAAAGTTATCGAGCTATCACACTTAATAACCTGATCAGCCAGGTTCTGCCCCTGTTTATTTTTATTATCCTCTGGTCCAGCGCCTGGTCGATCGTCAGCAAGGTCGTGACACACAAATATTATTTTGCCTATCACGCTATCCTGACCAGTGTGGTGATGGCCGGCTTTTATCTGCTCGAACCCCTGTTCAGTTATATCGAATTCATCAACCCCATCTATGGCCTGGCCGATAACCTCAGTCTGATTTCAGACCTGGGCCTGCCGATGATCCTGCTCTACGGGAATCTGCGCCAAAGTACACCATTGAGCAAACGCCGGGCCGGGATCACCGCCATTCTCACCAGTGTACTGGTCATCGGCGTACTGCATCTTATTGCCTATGTGCACGAACCGGCATTCAACAGCCAGCCACAGTTCTCGCAAGTACTCAAGGCACCGATGTTTAATCCACGCAAGGGCCAGAGCATCGATCATTTCTTTGCCAATACCCATGCCTTGAGTCAATTTGAGATCAAGTCGGATTCCACCCAGCCAGCCAGCAACCCCTGAGCATGCAATACTTCTCGCAACTGCCACCACTGGCCCTGTATATTCATTTTCCCTGGTGCATACGCAAATGTCCGTATTGTGATTTCAATTCACATGAACTTAAGGATGCACTGCCTGAACAGGCCTATATCCAGGCACTGTTGCAGGATCTCGAGCAGGAGTTACCTGCAATCTGGGGACGCTCGATTATCAGTATCTTCATGGGCGGTGGTACCCCCAGCCTGTTTAGCCCGGAGGCGATGGAAAGTCTGATCTCCGGCTTGCGCGCACGCCTCAATCTCGCGGCGGATATCGAGATCACCATGGAGGCCAACCCCGGTAGCGTGGAACGCGACAAGTTTGCTGAATTTCGTGCCGCCGGTATTAATCGCCTGTCCATTGGCGTCCAAAGCTTTCAGGACGAACACCTGAGCAAACTCGGCCGCATCCATAATGCACGTGATGCCATCCGCGCTGCGGAGACAGCGCACAAGGTTGGGCTGGATAATTTCAACCTGGACTTGATGTATGCCTTGCCGGGACAAACCCCGCAACAGGCACAGGCGGATGTCGCGACTGCCATCGATCTGGAGCCTGCGCATATCTCCTATTACCAGCTCACGATCGAACCCAATACTTTTTTTTACCATCAACCGCCCACCTTGCCCGATGATGAATTCACCCATAGCATCGAGACCACATGCCGCGAACAACTGACGCTGGCAGGTTATGCCCGCTATGAAATTTCTGCCTACGCCCGCACCGACAAACGCTGTGTACATAACCTGAATTACTGGGAATTCGGCGATTACCTCGGGATTGGCGCCGGTGCCCACGGTAAGCTGAGCGATGCCCACCAGCAACACATCTCTCGAAGCTGGAAGCTCAAACATCCGCGTGATTACCTGATGAATGCCGCCACGCCGGCGCGAATTGGCGGCAGCGATATCCTCAAGCCCGAAGATGTGAGTTTCGAATTCATGCTCAATGCATTACGCTTGATCGATGGCGTGAGTATTGAACTATTCGAACAGCGTACAGGTCTGTCACTCGAATCAATCGGGGATACACTGGCACAGGCCAGGGAGATCGGCCTGCTTGAGGAACGCACCAATATGATCCGGCCTACTTCACGAGGCCTGGACTATCTCAATGATTTGATGGGCATGTTCCTGCACGAGGTCGCCGATGTTAAATGAAGTTCAGGTCGAATGCCCCTATTGCGGTGAGCGCTTCACCACGCTGGTTGATACCAGTGTCGAACAACAGGAATACATCGAAGACTGCCAGATCTGCTGTAACCCTATCGTGTTCGAAGTCAGTCTTGATACAATAAGCGGCGAATTTACTTTGAACCTAAGACGCGATAATGACTGACGATACCGATCCCTACAAGCCGATTGCCTGTGGCCTTTACAGTGAATATGAACTGGCAATCATGCGCCGAATTCAGCTGCGCCTGGGGTGGTTGGGTGGCAATGGCCAGCAACACATTGGCGCTGTGCAGCCGTTGGATCTCTATACGCGCCAACATGTCGAATATCTGTTGGTCAGAAGTATCGATGAACAACAACATGAAATCAGGCTGGACAGGATCATCAGCAGTAATGTACGAGACGTCATCGCCCGCTAACACAGGAACACATCGGGATACTCACTGATTAGCGCTATGGACAGTTAATAAATTGCGCATTTGCGTACCGAACAGGTGAATCACTTTTCAGGAACACAAATGAAGCACACTCACTACTCGGATATTCCGGCTTACGTGACCAAAGATGGTTCGCTGATACGCGAACTCATGCACCCGTTACAACATGCCAGTCAGCAGCAAAGTCTGGCCGAAGCCACCGTGCAGCCAGGACAGAAAACCACTTTGCATCGTCACCACAACAGTGAAGAGCTGTATCACGTCACCGTCGGTGAGGGCCGCATGACCCTGGGGGATAACAACTTTGTCGTCCATGCTGGTGACACCATCTGCATCACGCCGGGTACAGCGCACTGCATCGAAAATATCGGAAACGTGGATCTGCGGATCCTCTGTTGCTGTGCCCCGGCCTACGATCATAACGACACGGAGATCTTATAAATGCGTATCGGAATCGACCTCGGTGGCACCAAAATGGAAGGCATTGCACTGGAAGATACCGGCGAGATTGTTTTTCGCGAACGTATCGATACGCCGCGTGACGACTATGCCGCCACTGTGAATGCGCTATGTCAGTTGGTGCATACCATCGAACAACAAACTGGTGAACAAGGATCGATTGGCATCGGCATTCCTGGCACCATTTCGCCAGCCACCGGCCTGGTTAAAAATGCCAATTCTACCTGGCTGATCGGCCAAGCTCTGAACAAGGATCTCGAACAACAATTACAGCGACCAGTGCGTATCGCCAACGATGCCAATTGTTTTGCGGTGTCCGAAGCCAACGATGGTGCCGCAGCCGGTGCGGAGATCGTATTCGGCGTGATCATCGGCACCGGCACGGGCGGTGGTATCTGTGTCAATGGCCGCCCCCTGGTTGGCGCCAATGCCATCGGCGGTGAGTGGGGCCACAATCCCCTGCCCTGGCCACAACCCGAGGAGTCACCCGGACCAAAGTGCTATTGTGGCCTGCACGGTTGTATCGAGACCTGGCTGTCCGGCACCGGTTTCGCCAATCGCTTCCGTGAACAAACTGGTAAATCCCTGAGCGCGCCGGAGATCGTCGAACTTGCCGGGCAAGGTGACGAACAAGCCGAACTGGCCTTGCAGCAATATGAACAACGCATGGCACGTGGACTTGCCAGTATCATCAATGTCGTAGACCCGAATGTGATCGTACTGGGGGGCGGCATGTCCAACGTCGAACGTCTGTACGAGAACGTCCCCAAACTATGGGGCGAGTTTGTCTTTTCGGACCACGTGGATACGCTTTTAGTGCCACCGAAACACGGCGACTCCAGCGGAGTACGTGGTGCGGCGTGGTTGTGGGAGAAAACCTAAACCAGCTTTTGTTCGTACCAATGCTTACTGGCATTGACGATCTTCACCACCGATAACATCACCGGCACTTCGATCAACACCCCCACCACTGTGGCCAGGGCTGCGCCAGATTCAAAACCGAATAAACTGATAGCGGCAGCCACGGCCAGTTCAAAAAAATTACTTGCCCCGATCAGTGCCGATGGTCCAGCCACGCAATGGGCGACCTTGAATTTGCGATTTAATAAATAGGCCAGACCGGAATTGAAATACACCTGGATCAAAATCGGTACTGCCAGCATCATGATGACCATCGGTTGTTTCAGGATCTGTTCACCCTGAAATGCAAACAGCAACACCAGTGTCGCGAGCAAGGCGATCAGGGAGATGGGATGCAGGCGTTTGAGCAATACATCCAACGCAGCCTGACCACCACGCTTTAATAGATTTTTACGCCAGAGTTGACTGAAGATCACCGGTACCACGATGTACAACAGTACCGACAGCAACAGGGTTGCCCAGGGCACGGTGATACTGGAAATTCCCAGTAACAAACCAACAATCGGTGCAAACGCCACGATCATGATGGTGTCGTTAAGTGCAACCTGGGTTAAGGTGAAATTCGGTTCGCCCTTGCTGAGATTACTCCAGACAAACACCATGGCGGTACACGGTGCAGCGGCGAGCAGAATCAAACCGGCGATATAACTATCCTGTTGATCTGCCGGCAGGGCATGGGCAAATACCACGCGAATAAACAACCACGCCAGCAGGGCCATGGAAAACGGTTTTACTGCCCAGTTGATAAACAAGGTCACGCCAATCCCGCGCCAGTGTTCCTTCACATGATGCATGGCGGAAAAGTCGATCTTGAGCAACATGGGAATGATCATCAGCCAGATCAGCACCGCCACCGGCAAGTTTACCTGCGCAATCTCCATGCGGCCGATAGCCTGTACCGGCGCGGAAAAGTAATGCCCGAAAGCAATGCCGATGACGATACACAGGAACACCCACACAGTCAGGTAGCGCTCGAAGAACGGCATTTGCGCCCCGGCTGCCTGCTTGGCGGTGATTTCACACTGGACTGACATTGATAACTCCTGCTTCAGGCCGTCGCAGTCAATTCAGACATGAGCTTTTGTACGCGCTGACGAATATCATCACGACTGGCACGAAACACGTCCATTATCTCTTCTTCCGTACCCGTGGCCTTGGCAGGATCATTCAAGGGCCAGTGGATCTTATGTACATGTGACGGTAACACCGGACAGTGTTCATCGGCATGACCACACACCGTCACCACCACATCGGCCCAGGCGAGCATCGACTCAACCAGTTTGGAGGATTCCTGATTTGAAATATCGAGCCCCGCCTCGGCCATCACCGCAATCGCGCGCGGATTCTTGCCGTGGGCTTCGATACCTGCGGACTGGACCTGGATGTTGGCCGGTGCAAACTTGCGCGCCCAGCCTTCAGCCATTTGCGAACGGCAGGAATTACCGGTACATAAAAATAGAACATGCATAAACTCCCCTCCTCATAATTAATTATTCAAATTAGCAGCAGCTGGAGCCAGATAATTTCGGTGTACAACAGGCACCCTGACTGGCAGCTTCAGCTTGTTCGCCAAACACCGGTGCCGAGGCTAGCGTGTGGAATGTCTCCCAGGCGATCCCTGTTGGATCCTGTACCCAGTATTTGTCGGACTGGGCATAGCAACAGGTGGTGGCCTCCTGGGCCAGGCCCTGAAACCCGGCTGACTCCAGACGCTCTCGGATCAATTGCAGCTCGTCATCGCTCTCGGCCTGCAGACCGACGTGATCCAGACCTTTGTTGCGGCCACGCGTGGAAATGGCGAAATTCAGATTTGGGTCATCCAATGCCCACTTGGCATAGTCATCTTTCAGCACACTGGGCTGGCTACCAAATACGGCGGTATAGAAACCCACGCTACGCTGTAAATCATCAACGGCGATGTGAATGTGAAAACGGCTCATACGATGTCTCCTGTTTATGGGCAGAAAATCAGGCGCAACAACGGGCACCTGGTCGATTAGGCATGTCCTGTAAGGTCTGTATATCCGATGTGTATGGCTGCTGGGCCTGCACCCCCTCCGCACTGGTCGCCAGTACCGTCCTGGCCCAGTCCGGCAAAACTGGATTGACCGCGTAGTAAATCCAGACTCCGGCCCGGCGGTCACACACCAGCCCGGCTTCTCGCAAAAGCGCCAGGTGGCGGGAAAGCATGGGCTGGGAAATGCCCAGGGCATGGGTCAGCTCGCACACACACAGCTCACCCTGGGTTTGCAGCAAGAGCAGGCTGCGCAGGCGAACATCGTGGGATAGCGCAGAAAAGAAGGTGTCAGCAGTCAGATTCATAAATGTATATATATGTTAAATCATATATATTGTCAACCATATATATTTACGTCGCGGTTATGCGCAAAACGTGGCCGCGCCAACCCGTCAGGGCATTTCGGTTAAATTCTGAACGTAATTCAGACGCTTATTAGGCCCGATCTAAAGTAAAGCCTTGGTGGCTACGACCGATATCTATGGGACTATGCATCAGAACCGAGACCAACATAACGTCGTCGCGATTGATCACGACGCAATAACAAGGTTTTTATCCTACTGCGACACCCGCAAAGTCCCGAAAAAGGGGCTAATCCTGCGTGCCGGTACCCGGGCGGATAAGCTTTATTACCTCGTCCAGGGCTCAGCTTCCGTCATCGACAGCGATGAGGATGGCAACGAGATTGTCCTTGCCTACCTCAATGCGGGAGATTTCATTGGTGAGCTGGGCCTGTTTTATCGCACCAACACCCGTAGCGCCAACATCCGTGCCCGTACTGCCTGCGTCCTGGCCGAGATCGAATACCAGCACCTGCATCAGTTGTTCCTCAGGGAGCTGAAAAACGAACATCCCCAGCTCCTGTCCGCCGTCGGCCTGCAACTGGCACAGCGCCTGATGCAGACCAGTCGCCGGGTCACCCGCCTGGCCTTCATGGATGTATCCGGCCGTATCGCGCGCACCCTGACCGAACTGTGTAACGAACCCGATGCCAAGACACATCCCAATGGCATTCAGTTACATATCTCGCGCCAGGAAATTGCCCGCATTGTCGGTTGCAAGCGCGAGACTGTTGGTCGAGTACTCAAGTCCATGGAAGAAGATGGGCTGGTGGAAGCCAAGGGAATGGATATCGTGGTGTTTGATCGGATCTACCAGGAATACCCGAACTAAACCTTTCTGCTGGCAGGCATACTTTACTGATGTGGTGAAGTGTTACGCACTAACCCACGCGATCTTTTTGCCGGGTGCGGTAACATCTCTGCGCAAGAATCTGAAAGAACTTGTGTGCCGGACACGGCTGGCTGAGCAAGTAACCCTGCCCCCAGGTACAACCGATACCCAGTAGAGCCTGCTTTTGCTCGCTGGTTTCGATACCTTCGGCGATGGTGTGCTTGTCGAGTGCATTGGCAAGGGCAAGGATGGAGCGCACGATGGCCCGATCATCTGACTCATCAGCCACACCATCAACAAAGCTCTTGTCGATCTTGATTGTGTCTGCGGGGATGCGTTTGAGATAACTCAGTGATGAATATCCCGTGCCGAAATCATCGATGGCGATACGCACACCAATCTGCTTCAACATCCCGAGCACTTCCACACTCGATTCCGGATCCAGCATCGCTGCACCTTCTGTCACTTCCAGCTCCAGTTGCGAGGGCAGCAAGCCGCATTCATTGATAACGTTAACCACTTTTTCTGACAGGTCCGGATCCAGAAACTGACGGGTGGATAGATTAACCGCGACGATCAGGTCAAAGCCCTGGTCGTACCATGCCTTGGCCTGGGCACATGCAGTAGTAAGAACCCATTCACCTAGCGGCAGGATTAATCCCGACTCCTCGGCAACCGGAATAAATTGCGCCGGACTATAGGTATGACCATCATTGTCAGTCCAGCGCAGCAATGCCTCTGCTCCAATAATACAGTCCGACTCCAGGTCAAAGATCGGTTGGTAGTAGAGTTCGAACTGTTGTTTTGCAAGTGCATCACTCAGGCGGGCCTCAAGCATGATCCGTTGCTGCAGGCGCTGACCCAGCCCACCCTCATAACAGGCGTAGCCACTACGCCCAAGTCGCTTGGCTTCATACATGGCGGTATCCGCGTGCTTGAGCAACGTTTCCCGGTCTGATCCATGATCGGGAAACAGGGCAATCCCCATGCTGCATGACATTTTTAAACGTTGCAGCCCGACCAGGAATGGCTTTTCGAATGCTTCAATAATGCGTCTTGCCGTTGTCATACCGGCATCGAGTTTACTGCCTGGCAAAATAACCAGGAATTCGTCACCACCCAGGCGAGCAAGCACATCGTCCTGGCGCAGGATCGCCTTGGTGCGTTTACCCACCTCGATTAATAACTGATCACCAATACCGTGACCGAGAGAATCGTTGATATCCTTGAAGCGATCGAGATCGAAAAACATGATCGTAAACGGCCGATTGTTTTTCTGTGCCCGCACGATCTGCTGCTCCAGCAGGTCTTCCGCACCGGCGCGATTGGCCAGTCCTGTCAAACTATCACTGCGGGCCTGACTCATCAGCTCTTCACTGTGTTGGCGTTCCTGGACCGTTACCCAGAAAGCAATCACACCAAAGATCCCGACGAACACCAGAAACATCCCCAGCACCGGGCTATTATGTTCCCACCATTTATGCCAGATATAGGTGTACGGTATCGAGACATAGGCATACATGGGTAACGTGGCAAGATGGCTATAACCGCCGAGCCGCTCAATCCTGGTAAACATCCAGGGTGAGTGTCCGGTGAAATTACCTTTGCGTCGTCCAGGATGGAGTCGGATCTCCCTGACCAAAGGACCGTTCAGGCGCTTGGCATAAACATGCTCCGGATGATCCATTGGCCAACGCGCCTGCTGTAACCCATCTTCACGCAAGATACCGACCAGGCTGTGCTCAGTCAGTGACATGTCGCGCAGGAAATGCATACCGGATTCCAGTGGGATGGCTGCCTGGATCATGAAGAGCGCGCGTCCCTGATCGTCACGCATGGTATAACGAAATGGGAAACGCCACTCGTGGATAACCTGACCGTACTCCGGTCGGCCAATCGTGTATGGCGTCTGCGAATTCAGTGCCGTCAGAAATGGTGCCAGGTACGCGGGAGTCTTTCGAAAATCAGGCAGGGATTGCCCCCGGCGTTTGGCTGTATTGATAAGCATACGACCGTTGGCTTCGATCACCGCCATTGCGCCGATCTGGGGATAACGCGTCTGAAACCTTTCCAGATAGGGGCGCGCCGCCTCCGGATGGTTGAGCACATCAATACGCTGTAGCAGTTGCCCGAGTGGTTCGAGACCGTGTCCCAGATCATCGAAAAACGCCTGGGTGGCAGAGGCCAGAAAATCTGACATAACAGAGAGATTTTGACGGGCATCCGCCTGCTCCCGACCCCAGTTAAATAGACCCAGGGCAACAAAGCCAAACAGGCCAACGGCCAGGAAGGCATAAAAGGCACGACGTAACAGGAGAGGAAACGGGGTTCTGGCGACCATCCTAGATGCTTTTTGTTTATATCAATTATTATTTGTCGACAGTTTGCGGTCGATATTTAGTCAGGATGTGACAAGTTTTGGATCAAAAGTCCCTAACCGAATCTTACTTTACGTCTTCATCCCGAATGACGCAATTGCATAGCTATGAACTCAGTCAGTCAATTCGTTCGTAAATTTTAGCCATTCATTTTCCAGGCTAACTCCATAGGCAGCCTTCACCGCGGCACCGAGGGTGGCCCCACCCTGGATCTGCAAAAGCAACTTACGAAATTGCCGGTCATCTTGCTCATGCAGCCAGGTAACAAAGAGTCCAGCCTGCCGGTAGAACATGTGCGGCTTGAGTCCGAAGTAGCTGGCTGTTTTTGCAAACAGCAAACTGCCTGTTGATATTGGTTTAAATGACTTTCCTGAGTGGATGGCCTTTTTTGCCGCCGCCGCAGTGACTCCCTCGGCCCCACCACCGTTTGAGACATAGACAGCCAGCCCTTCCTCGAACCAGGATGGAATATTGCTGTGCCACTGCCACATCCCGAGTTTTTGTTCCATATGCAAATGAGATAATTCATGGGTCAGTAGCCGGGGTAGTCGCGCAGGGGTGTTTTTCTTTTTGGGTGAAATAAACAAACGTTCGTTCAGGACACAGCCACCGGCCTTGGCAGACAAGCAAAAAGATCTAAAGCGATCAGTCGTGGCCGGAACATATATCGTTACCGGCTTCACGAAGGGTCCGTATTGTTTTGCTTCGACGATCTTAATTGCCTGATCAAGCTGCGCAGAAAGGAGCCTGGCATTTGCCTCAGCTCCGACTTCATAGCGGACACGCGGATCGCTGGCCAGTGCATGGAAATCATCAGTACTCCTGTGCATGGCAATCATGGCTTTTGCCGCCGTGCAGCTATCCAACACTGTGACGGTGATAATAAATAGTACCACGCGGATGTAATTCAGGTTCCTCATGTTTTGTTATACCGTAACGATACATAAAAGGTTTCCAGAAAACACGAATAACTGCAGATGCTGTTTGGATGACTGTTAAATTAGCGATGCGATCGTAAATGTGATGCGAGCATAAAGGCTTAACAGTGATTGGCCCAAGCCTGCACCACGGCTACAACGTATGTAGCAAATCTTATTCCGCTTTGCGAAACATCAGGTCCCACACACCATGCCCCAGGCGCAGGCCACGTTGTTCAAACTTCGTCAGTAAACGATAGGCGGGACGTTCACAAAATTTTCCATCCGCTGCCAGGTTGCACAAACCATCAACCTGATTCATGACCTCCAGCATGTGCAGGGCATAATTTTCCCAGTCTGTGGCCATATGCAACAGGCCGGTGGGTTTGAGTTTTTGCCGAAGGAGTTCGACAAACGCCACTTGCACCAGGCGACGTTTGTAATGACGTTTCTTGTGCCAGGGATCAGGAAAAAAGATATACACCGCGTCGAGTACCGCATCGGCAATATTGTGCGTAAGCACTTCCACTGCATCGGCATTGATCACCCGGATGTTCTCGGTCCCTGCCTTTTCCATCTCCAGCAACAAGTTGCATACCCCCGGCCGATGAACCTCGATGCCGAGATAGTTGATGTGGGGATTAGCCTGGGCCATCGCCAGCAGACTGGCGCCGTTGCCGAAACCAATTTCCAGCTGATACTCACCGGCGCGACCGAATGCCGCTGCCAGGTCGAAGATCTCGTCGTCAACCGGAATCAAACCGAAGCGCGGCATCAATTCGTCCAGGGCGCGCTGCTGCTCACGCGAAAACCGACGCTCGCGCCGGACAAAGCTGCGTATCTTGCGCAGATGTTTTGGTGTTTCCATATCAGAGAAAAATAGTGATGTGCTGGCGCTATAATTTACTCTATATTTATGCGCACGTCGCCAGGATCATTTAACGCACATGGACAAGATTTCAAACTGGTTCGCCGAGCTGCAATTCAGCCTGATGGAATTCAATGACCCTAACAACTGGTGGCAGTTAGGCGTCATCCTGTTCTCTCTCGCACTGGCCTGGTTGATCTCTCGTCTTATCCTGCGGCTGGCCTATCGCCACCATCTGCAGGAACAAGGGGGTATCAGGAAATTTACCGTGCGCAGTATCGAGCGGGTAATGTTCCCGATCAGCGCCCTGTTGATAATCCTGATCGCCAGCAGCGTGTTTCGCAACTTGAAGCTGCCGGTAAACCTGTTCCACCTGGCTATGCCCCTGTTGTTGTCCTTCGCACTCATTCGCATGCTGGTGTATCTCCTGCGCAAAGGCTTTGCCCCCACGCCCCTGCTCAAGGCCTGGGAAAATATTATTAGCACCACGGTCTGGATTATTGTCGCCCTGTATCTGCTTGGCGTGTTGCCAACCGTGCTGACCACCCTGGATGGTCTGGGTTTCAAGCTGGGTAATACCCGCATCACGGTCCTGTCCGTGATCAATTTTATTCTGATAGTGGCACTGCTGTTCACCCTGGCGATGTGGTTGTCATCGACCATCGAACGGCGCATGCACAAGACAAGTTACCTGAGTCCCAGCATGCGGGTAGGCCTGAGCAAGTTCAGTAAGTTCTTTTTGATTGGCCTGTCGTTTTTTATTGCCCTGGACGCCGTGGGGATCGACCTCACAGCGCTGACTGTGTTTGGCGGCGCCCTCGGTGTGGGACTGGGTTTTGGCTTGCAACGTATCGCCAGCAATTTCATCAGCGGCTTTTTGTTGTTGTTCGATCGCTCGATCAAACCGGGTGACGTGATCAGTATCGGCAACAAGTTTGGCTGGGTCGAGGAGCTGCGCGCCCGTTATATCGTGGTACGTGACCGCGACGGGGTGGATACCCTGATCCCCAATGAAAACCTGATCACATCGGAAGTGA
The DNA here is from genome assembly GCA_040235555.1 of Thiohalomonadales bacterium. GTDB lineage: Bacteria > Pseudomonadota > Gammaproteobacteria > UBA6429 > Thiohalophilaceae > RI-92. The sequence goes on from JBECKZ010000164.1 coordinate 22,222, forward strand.
TCAACTGGAGTTACAGCGATCGCAACGTGCGCCTGAAACTGCCGGTTTCCATCAGTTATGGCGACGATCCGAACCGGGCCATTGCCCTCATGATTGAAGCATCGCACCAACACCCGCGGGTATTGTCCAATCCGGAACCAGTAGGTCGTCTGATGGAATTCGGCGACAACGGTATCGCCCTGGAATTACGTATCTGGATCAATGACCCGGAAAAAGGCGTCAACAACGTGCGCTCCGATATCAACCTCGCGATCTGGAAGGCATTCAAGGACAACCACATCACCATCCCCTTCCCACAACGGGATGTGCACGTCAAACATCTTCCGCCATTGCAAAGTTGATGGTTACGTTAGATCCAGCGTTTGAGTTTAAGTAGGACTAATAACACGACTGCCAGCGTCACCATGCCACCGAGAGTAAAGTAATACGCGTAGTGCATTTTCAATTCGGGCATGTATTCGAAGTTCATGCCGAAGATACCGGCGATCAGAGTTAATGGCAGGAAAATGGCCGAAAGCACTGTGAGTACTCGCACAATCTCGTTGGTACGATGCGCCACTGCCGAGAAGTGCATCTGCACCAGGGCTTCAGCCTCCTGCTTTTGTGCCGTGGCAAACTTGAACACGCGTTGAATGTGTTCTTCGAGGTCACGATAGCGCACCGCCAGGTGATCATCGAAGTCGGTTGCAGTCTGTTCCTGCCAGGTAGCGAGAGCGTGGGCCTGCTCATCACACAGGCGTTCGAGTTGGCGCAGGTCCGAGGTGTAATCCAGGACTGCCATCCAGTCCTGAAACGGGTTTTTCGGATCGAGTAAATCATGGCGCCAGCTGTCAAAGCGCTGGATCAGCGGTTCACGCAATGCCAGATAGCGATCGACCATGATGGTCATTAACAGGTGCATCAACCCAACCGGGCGGCGCGGGATGCGCACGCTCATGTTGAGCAGACGGGGTTTGATCTCGGCCACGGAGACGCTGTCTTCCGGGCGGATCGTGACCAGTAAGTGATCGAACAACAAGTACACTGCCGGTCGCGTTTTGAAATCACTTTGTTGCCCCGCCGGCGACAGACCACGGAAGATCAGCATTTCGTAATCCTGGGTCCCGTCGTAAAACGAGGGATGCGCCAGGTTACGGGTATCCTTGATGTGCCGCTCATGCACACTGACCCCGGTGAGTTGCTCGACAATCTTTGGCCAGTCGCTGTCGCCATCGCGCACGATGTCCAACCACAGGAATCCCTGTGTCGGTAAGGCGGCCGGCACCGCATCTAACTGGTTAACTTCCTGCGTAGTAACAGAAAGGATATCCATGGCTTAGTTGAAAAACGTACCGTCCAGCGGTGAGGAAGCACTCGCGTACTGTTTGCGCGGCATGCGCCCGGCCAGATAAGCCTCGCGCCCGGCCTCGATCGCCTTCTTCATGGCCGAGGCCATCATGATCGGATCCTTTGCGGCAGCGATGGCGGTGTTCATCAGCACCCCGTCACAACCCAGTTCCATGGCCACGGCAGCATCAGAAGCCGTACCCACACCGGCGTCTACCAGCACCGGCACCTTGAGTTCCTCGACAATGAAACGAATGTTGTACGGATTGCGGATCCCAAGACCCGAACCAATCGGCGCGGCCAATGGCATCACCGCCACACAACCCATGACTTCCAGTTCGCGCGCAATGATCAGGTCGTCGCTGGTATACACCATCACCTTGAAGCCATCCTTGATCAGTTCTTCCGCCGCGATCAACGTTTGGCGGACATCCGGAAACAGAGTCTTCTCATCGCCCAGCACTTCCAGCTTCACCAGGTCGTGACCATCGAGCAGTTCACGCGCCAGCTTACAGGTGCGCACCGCATCCTTGGCGTTATAACAACCGGCAGTGTTAGGCAGGATGGTGTATTTATCCGGCGGCAGAGTATCCAGCAAATTGGGTTCGTCCGGATTCTGGCCAATGTTGCTGCGGCGAACCGCAACGGTCACGATCTCGGCCCCACTGGCCTCGGTCGCCAGGCGGGTCTCTTCCATGTCCTTGTACTTGCCGGTGCCCACCAGCAAACGTGAACGATACGTCTTACCGGCGATTTCCAATGCGTGATCTGCTGCGACTACCTTGCTCATGCTGCTCCTGACTCATTCGGGTTTTAAAATGGGGAAGTATTATAAAAGAATACACTCAGCCGCCACCGACAGCATGCACGATCTCGATGCGGTCACCCGGGGTAAAGCGGTGTTGCGGATACTCGCTGCGCGGGACGATCTCTTCATTGACCTCCATGGCGATGCGGCGCCCGGCAAGAGCCAAAGCTTCCACCAGTTGAGCCGCCGTATAACCTTCGGGAACGGTGCGTTTGCTGCCATTGACAATGATATCCATCTGCATAGCGTAAGGGCGGCAGCTTGCAGGCGTCAATCGCCTTTGCCATCATGCACGGTTTGAGGGGGGAATTACCGTAGTCATGGAAGCGGAAGAATATATCACCGCCAGTCTCGCTGGCACGCTCGACGGGCTGTTTCGCGAGCGCGTTGCACGTACACCAGACCAGCCGGCCTACACCGTATTTTCACGGGAAAACGAGGAATGGCAAACCCTGACCTGGGCCCAAATGGCCGATGAGGTCAGTCGCTGGCAGGCGGCATTCAAAAAAGCCCAACTGGATAGCGGCGATCGGGTCGCCATTCTGCTGCGCAATGGCCCGGACTGGGTCGCCGTGGATCAGGCCGTCCTGGGCCTTGGCCTGGTGGTGGTACCGCTCTATACGGAAGACCGTCCGGATAATATCGCCTACGTAATCCAGGATGCCGGGGCCAAGGTCCTGGTGGTCCAGTCTGCCCACCATTGGCATAACCTGCTGGCCACCGCCCCCCATGCCCTCTCCGGGGTGCGCCACGTGGTCGTACTGGAAGGTGACGCCGAACTGGGCCACAGCCCAGAAGAGACCCAGGTCTGGACGCTGCGGGACTGGCTCCCGGACGAAACCCGTGCCCTGAGCGAGCGCGGTGGCGATCCACGCGCCCTGGCCACCATCGTCTATACCTCCGGCACCACGGGCAAACCCAAGGGAGTGATGTTGAGTCACCGCAATATCCTCAGCGTCTCCGAGGGCTCCGGCCTCGCCATGCATATCAACTCGTCACAGCGCTTGCTCTCGTTTTTACCCCTGTCCCACACCTTCGAGCGCAGCTGCGGCTACTACGCCCCCATGATGTGGGGCATGGAGATCGCGTATGCCCGCTCGGTGCAGACCCTGGCGGAGGATTTGCTCCTGATAAAACCCCAGGTTCTGGTGGCAGTTCCCCGGATCTTCGAACGTATCTACGAACGGATTCAGGCCAAGCTGGCCAAGGCCTCGCCCACGCAACGCCGCCTGTTCCGCCTCGCGGTCGAAACCGGCTGGCGTCACTTCCAGGCGCAGCAGGGCCGCGGCCGCCATGGCCTCAACCACCTACTCTGGCCCATGCTCAAACGCCGGGTGGCCAATCCCTTGCTGGCAAGCCTTGGGGGTAACCTCGAACTGGCCATCAGCGGCGGTGCCGCCCTGTCCGCGCCGGTCGCCAAGGTATTCATGGGGCTGGGCCTTAACCTGATCCAGGGTTACGGCATGACCGAGAGTGCACCGGTGGTATCCGCGAATCGTCCCGAGCGCAATGACCCCACCAGCGTCGGCCTTCCCCTGCAAGGGATCGAGGTCCGCATCGGCGACAACGACGAACTGCAGGTCAACTCCGACGGCGTGATGCTGGGCTACTGGAACAACCACAAGGCGACGCGCGAGGTCATGACCCGCGACGGCTGGTTACGCACCGGTGACAAGGCCCGTATCGAGCACGGTTTTGTGTATATCACCGGTCGACTCAAGGACATCCTGGTCATGTCTAATGGCGAAAAAATCCCACCAGTCGACATGGAAGAGGCCATCAAACTGGATCCGATCTTTGATAACACCATAATCGTGGGCGAAGCCAAACCCTATCTTGCGGCCCTGGTAGTGCTCAATTCCGAACACTGGTTCAAGCTGGCCAAAGATCATGCGCTGGATCCTTTCGAACAATCCGCCTTACAGGATCCCGCCCTGCACAAAACCCTGCTGACCCGGATTGCCAGTGCCCTGCACGACTTCCCGGGCTATGCCAAGATTCGACGGGTGACACCGATCCTGGATCCATGGACCGTGGAAAATGGGCTGCTCACGCCCACGCTCAAGACCAAGCGTCAGTTGGTGTTGCAGCAATACGCCGAGCTGATTAAAACCATGTACGAGAATTAATGGCCGGTGCTTCTCGTTGCATACTGTTGTTAAACCGTGAGCAATGTTTCACTGACTGAGATAACACCTTGCCCCCATCCACGTAGCTTGATTATGATGCGCGTTCACCAGGCGGCGTGATCGCACAAGATGTCCAATCACTGCGGGTGTAGTTCAATGGTAGAACGGCAGCTTCCCAAGCTGCATACGGGAGTTCGATTCTCCTCACCCGCTCCAACTATTCTCTGACGTGCGACCCAATTCGTTGACTCGCATCGTCCCTGATGCTCGCCCTCCGGGCAACCTTCGGTTGTCCCAATTTGTTCCCGACAAATTGGTCCTGACGAAATGGTCTCCTCACCCGCTCCAATTTCTGATCGATGTCACTAGCGTTTACCTTCAGCTGACGTGTAATCTGCCGAATCTGTCATATCATCTATACTTAGCTCTGCTGATAATACCCACGTCCCCCCACATCAGAACAAAAAGGTTAGTTGGCGCATGAAACGATTTTTGAAATGGTTTTTCGGTATCTTTGTCTTTCTCATCATCCTCATCATTGGTGCAGCCATCAGCCTGCCCTATCTTATCGATCCGAATAAATACAAGGATGACATCATCGCCCAGATCAAACCGCACATGCTGGGGCGGGATCTGAAAATTCCGGGCAAGATCAAACTCTCGGTGTTCCCCTGGCTGGGTGTGGATATCGGCGATACCGTCGTCGGCAATGCCGAAGGTTTCGTGCTCAAGCCGTTCATGACCATCAAGCATTCCCGTGCCCATGTGCGTTTGTTGTCGCTACTCACCAGGAGCCCGGAGATCGGCAGTCTCGACATTGATGGCGTGGTCCTCAACCTGCAGCGTGACGCCGAAGGCCGCAATAACTGGTCGGACCTGAGCAAGGCGCAGGCCCCGGCCAAGGCACAGCCCCACAAAACTGCCCTGACCACGGCCAATGCAGCCCCCGCTGCTACAGCAATGTTTATGTCTCGTCTCAAGGTCGACGGGATACACCTGAAAAATGCCACGATCAATTTTGATGATCGCCTTAACAAAAATGAAATCGTCGTTTCCAAACTGAATGTTGATGCCGGTCCGATTAACCAGCTCAACCCTATCCCGCTCAAGGGTCAATTCAACTACTACAGCAAAACCCAGGGACTGGTCGCCGCTTCGGCCTTTGCCACCACCGTCGGCTTCAAACCGGCCGACAAATTGATCAACCTGCAACAACTGGTGATCAATACCAATGTGGCCGGTGAAGCCCTGAATAACAAAACCATCAACACTTCGTTTAACGCGCCTGATTTCAAAGTCGATTTCGATCGTGAGACCGTCGACGCCAAACCATTTCACCTGACCCTGAACAAAATGCAAAGTGATGGCAGCCTCCACCTGCACCACTTCAGTAACCCCAGCATCCAGCTCAGCATGAATATGCAGGAACTGGATCTGGACAGCCTGCTGCCCGAACACAAACAGGTCGTAGCGCCAGTGCCGACAACAACGCAAAGCGCAACCGGCGAAGACACCTCACCAGCCATCTTCGCCGCACTTATCCCGCTGAAGACCGCTGACATGCAAGGCACGTTGACGTTTAACAAACTGCTGTATCACCACCTGCAATTTAATGATGTCAGGCTCAGTCTGCTCGCCCGCGGCGGTCTTATCAGCGCCTTACCTGAGGCCAAGCTCAACGGCGGCAGCTATCAGGGGAATTTACAAATCAATGTCAAACAAACTCCGGTGCGCGTAAGCTTGCGTCAGCAATTGCAAAACGTTCCCATGGGACCGATCACCCTGGCCTTCACCGGCAAGGAATCCATGACCGGGACGGCCAACATCGAAGGCCAGTTCTTCAGTCAGGGCAATACGCTCAACGAGATCACCAAACAACTCAACGGCGATGCCACGTTCAACATTCGTGATGTGCAATTGACGTTAATGGATGTCGAACAACTGGTGCTGCAAAAATGGTATGACAAATTGAAACTCGCCGAAAAACAGCAATCCGGCAAAAAGGTGACCGCATTTGATTCCATGCGCGGCACCATCCGTGTCGTCAATGGCATTGCCGTTAATCGTGATTTTTCCGCCATCTCCCAGCGCGTCCACCTGAGCGGTTCCGGTCAGGCGAACCTGGTCAAGCAGACCGTTGACTACACCCTGGTCACCATCCCCAAGAAATCGCTGGTCGTCAAATTGGGTAACAGCAGTGTGGATCTGAAAGACAAACAGCTGCCCACCTATATCCGCGGTCCGTGGGCCAAGCCGGATATCAAGTATGACCTGGGTGGTCTGGCCAAAGCGGGGGTGCAAAGCAAGGTGGAGGCCAAGAAGCAGGAAGCCAAAGAGAAGCTCAAAACCAACGTGGAACAGAAAATGGAACAGGAAAAAGAAAAACTCCAGAATAAATTAAAAGATCTGTTTAAACGCTAGGGAAGATGATCGCATGCCGTGGTGATGCACAGACACAAGCAGTATCTTTTCACCACACTCTGTCTGCTTGGCCTGTTGTCGGCCACGGCCTGTGTCGCCGGTGAGCTGCTCAATGCCTATGTTGCGCATCGGGACAATCACTACCTGCTACACCTCGACATGCGCATCAAGGGTAAGTACGCCGATGTCTACCGTGCTCTGGTCGACTATAAACATATCCCGCAAATTAATGATTCAATCAAATCTGCACAGGAGCTGGAACACAAGGGCAATGTCCATCGCGTACGCATTGTCGCCGAAGGCTGTGTCTGGATCTTTTGTCGCCGCATCGAGCAAGTCCAGACCGTGACCGAACGGGATGACGGCTATATCATCTCGATTACCGACCCGGTGCACAGTGATCTGAAATATGGCCGCGCCCTGTGGCACCTCATCGATGAAGGCAAGACCACGCGTGTTCAGTATAATGCCGACTACGTCCCGGACTTCTGGGTACCGCCGCTGATCGGCCCCATGATTTTCAAACACCGGATGCTCGAAGAAGGACAGAAAACCATTAATGGCATCGAACACCTCATCCAGCTCCAGCACACACCGCCCTGACTGGCTCGCACCCGCCCTGCTGGCCTGGTTCGATCAACACGGTCGCCATGATCTGCCCTGGCAACACCCACGCGACGGTTATCGTGTCTGGATCTCCGAGATCATGTTGCAACAAACCCAGGTCAGTACCGTCATCCCGTACTTCACACGCTTCATGCAGGCGTTTCCAAATGCGCGCGTGCTGGCTGATGCGCCGCTGGATGATGTACTGCACCACTGGACCGGCCTGGGCTATTACGCCCGCGCACGTAACCTGCACCGTGCCGCACAACAGATTCGCGATGAGTACGCCGGCGAATTTCCCAACGACTTCGATCAGCTGCTCGCATTGCCCGGCATTGGCCGGTCCACCGCCGGCGCGATCCTGGCGCAGGCCTTCGAACAACGTTATCCCATCCTCGATGGCAATGTGAAACGCGTGCTGACCCGCCTGCATGCGATCGCCGGCTGGCCCGGCGACAAGGCCGTGGAAACCCGGTTATGGCAACTCGCCGAAACACACACCCCTGTGCAACGCCTCGCCGATTACACCCAGGCCATCATGGATCTCGGCGCCACCGTGTGCCGGCGCAGCACACCGCTTTGTAGCAACTGCCCGTTGCATGCCCAGTGTGAGGCCTATGCCGCGGACACGATCAGTGACTACCCTGCAAAGAAACCGCGCAAGGCCTTACCGGTACGCAGCACCTGCATGTTGTTATTGATCGATCCCGATCAGGATGCCGTGCTGCTCGAACAACGCCCACCCGCCGGGATCTGGGGTGGGCTGTGGAGTTTCCCGGAATGTCCGAGCGACAGCGATCCGGTGCAATGGAGCCGTGAGCATTTGCAGCTCGAGATCAGCCAGCCACAAATCCTGCCAAGCCTGCGCCATACCTTCAGTCACTTTCATCTCGACATCACGCCCGTATTAGCCCGTGCAGTCTCTGCGGGTATCATGGATTCACCCCAACACATTTGGTATAACAGCTCCCGCTCGGCGGCACGGGGGTTTCCGGCACCGGTCAAGCAATTGCTGGACACCCTGCCGCAACAGATTGGTGGTTAAACAGAACGAGGAGCTGGACATGACGCGGATGGTACATTGCGTAAAACTGGGCATAGAGGCAGAAGGTCTGGACCGTGCCCCCTACCCCGGTGAACTGGGCAGGCGGATCTTCGAGTCCGTGTCCAAGGAAGCCTGGCAGCAATGGATGCGCCACCAGACCATCCTCATCAATGAGAACCGGCTCAGCCCCATCGACCCGGCCCACCGCGCCTTCCTGGAAAAGGAAATGGAGAAATTCCTGTTTGGCGAGGGCTCCGAGCTGCCCGAGGAATTCTCACCACCCGCTAAGTGATTGTTTTTTTAGCGCTATCCCCGATTCAGGCTTGACTCCGGCCGGGACTCCTAGTTAAATACGCGCCTCTTGCCGTACGCCCGGGTAGCTCAGTCGGTAGAGCAGGGGATTGAAAATCCCCGTGTCGGTGGTTCGATTCCGCCCCCGGGCACCATTATCCCTCAACGTTTTATAAGCGTTTGCCCTTTGTCAGGGTTATACCTACGTAATACCAAGATATCTGTTTTGCGACCAATTGAAT
>JBECKZ010000195.1:0-22240 GCA_040235555.1 Thiohalomonadales bacterium
ACACAAGCCTGTAGTGAACCCAGCAATAACTCATGCGGGTGTTCAAACTTTTGCAAAGCGCGGTGGGCGAACTCCCAGGAACGCGGTGAAGGAAATGCTGCCGGGTTGTGCGCCGGGTCGAAATCAAACAACAACTCGGGACGAAAGCGGACAAATGCGATGATGCGATCGTCAATGCCGTTACGATAAGCCCAGGCCACCCAGTCATCGGTGTTGATATCGAATTCGAAGTGAGAAAAACGATTGGCCAGCGGCGCCGGCATGGTATAGGTCACACCCCGATCGCCCTGGCGGTTACCGGCCGCAAAGATGGCCCAACCATCGGGAATTTCATAGGCACCGAGCTTGCGATCCAGAATCAACTGATACGCCGCAGCCGACACACTGGGTGGCGCTGAGGTAATTTCATCGAGGAACAGGATACCCGCAGGCCCATGGCGCTTGGCATCGGGCAGCATCGCGGGAATCGCCCACTCCACCAACTCACCTGCTCGAAACGGAATACCACGTAAATCTGACGGCTCCATCTGCGACAGGCGAATATCAATCAAGGGAACCTGGTGCTTGGCCGCCACCTGGGCGATCATCTGCGATTTACCCACTCCCGGCGGTCCCCACAGCATCACCGGGGTGTGGTGACCGGCGGCAGTACTGGCGAATTCTTTATCGAGGACTTGCGAGAGATGAGCTGGGCGCATTACTTAACAACCTTCTTGGACAACAAAACAAAGATATTTTATCTGAATTAGAAACCGGCCTTGGCGTACCACTTCTTGGCTTCTTCCGCATCCTGCTCCACCCCATTGCCTTCTTCGTACATCATGGCCAGCGTCGTTTGCGAGCCGGCCAAACCCTGTTCCGCCGCCTTTTTGAACCAGTTCGCCGCCTGCGCAGGATCCTTGTCGACACACTCGCCTTCCAGGTACATGAATCCGATGCCATGCTGCGCCAGAGCATGGCCCTCCTCCGCGGCGGCAGTCATCCAGCGTACAGCCTGCTCACAGTTCTTCACCACGCCCAGGCCGTTCTGCAGCATAATCGCGACCCGGTGCTGCGCATCGGCGTCGCCAGCTTCGGCAAAGGGCATGAACAGCTGCATGGCACGGGAAAATTGCTTGGCCTCAAATGCCGCCATGGCACTGGCGAAATTAATGTCGTTTTGCTCTGCCATTATTGTCCTCGACTACGCTAAGTTATTCAGTATATTAGAGTTTCTTAAATTACATGGTTATGGGGCGACAAAGTATACCCCAATCGAGACAGTCGGGTATTTTGCCCGGTGCTTGTCTCGCCCCCTCAATGGGGATATATAGGCAAATCAATCACATCGCTATACTTTTGCCCCGTTTGAGCAATGAGGAACCCCAATGAGCGCGGCTACAATTCCAGCTCTAAACGACGCCCAACTTGCCATGCGTGCGTGCATAGGCAAAGTGGCGACTGGTCCTGAATACAGTAAGGACTTGAGCTTCGAAGAGGCACACGGTGCCATGGCTCAAATCCTGTCTGAGACCGCAGATCCAGTACAGACTGCGGTGTTCTTCATTGCCCTTCGCATGAAACGCGAAACACTCGACGAATACAAGGGTGTGCTGCAGGCTATCCAGGATACCGCCAAGATTACCAAAGCCTCTGTGGACGAAGTGCTCGATATCGCGGATCCCTATGACGGCCATGCCCGTGGCCTGCCCATGGCGGCATTTCTTGCTCCAGTGATGGCATCATTGGGAGTACCGGCAATTAGCCATGGGCTGGAACTCGTTGGCCCCAAATATGGCATTACCCAACGCAAAATTTTACGCGCCGCAGGAAAACAGGTCGACCTGGACGTGGCCAGCGCGGCGCAACGGCTCGGCCAGGCTGACATCGGCTGGAGCTATGTGGATCAAGCCGCGTTTGCCCCACAGCTGCATAATCTGGTGCCATTACGCACTCGCATCGTTAAACGTCAGGTCGTCACGACCGTGGAAACCCTGGTGGGACCAATCCGCGGCCAAAAGAAAACCCATCACCTGACCGGCTACGTCCACAAGGCCTATCCCCCGATTTATGCCGAATTGGCCCGCTACTCCGGGTTTGATTCCGCGATGATTGTGCGTGGAGTAGAAGGCGGTGTGATTCCGTCTCTGCAGCAACCGGCCAAACTGTTCTATTACTACGACCGTGGCGCCGAACAGTCCATTGAGATTGACCCCAAGACACTCGGTATTGAGCAATCCAGCCGTGCAGTGCCGCTACCCAAGGACCTGCCGGGGGTCGCCACAGACGGTGATGAAATTACCATGGCATTCGATGCCGATATCGCGGCGAAACGCGCAGCGGAATTCGGCCTGGCTGCCCTGCAAGGTCAGGCGGGACCTGCGCGCGATTCTCTGGTATATTCTGCCGCCATTTGTTTGCACCACCTGGGCAAGGCGGCCGATCTGGCTACCGCCGCCGATATGGTGCGAAACGTTTTAGATTCCGGTAAAGCACTGGCGCATTTCCAGGCCGGCTGATTTACCCACTGTTAAACAAACTTGCATGCAATGATCGTTAAGAGGAGACAATAATGAACCCAGCGCAACTTAAGATTTATCATGACGCCGTTGACGCCATGGAAAAGGCCGGTGTTGACCCTGAGTACATCCAGGGCTGGCAAGGTGGCTTTCTGATCAACCCGAAACGCGAAGAGCAACGCGTCACGGAAGCCTACGAAGCCGGTTACGACGACGGTAGCGAAAAGAATGCTGATAACTTCAAGAATTGGGTCAAGAAGTAAGATCGATTCATTATCAGTATCATAAAAAAGGCGAGGTTATCCTCGCCTTTTTTATTTAACGTAAAGAGATTTGCGCGAGTTACATAAATAAATTCGGTAGTGAACGATTTAATGTCGCGAGAATCTCCGGCACTTCGATATCAATAATCTGATCCGTCACCCAGCGTTTGTTTTTCTCACCCATCTGTTGCGTCACCAGGTCACCAAAGAAACGACGCATGGGAAAACTCGGGCCATCTTCCGGGTCGTACTGGAATTCTGCATAGTCGCTCATGCGCTGATTGAGTAAATCAATAAAACCCTGGCGATAATCACCCTTACCGAGAATATCCCGCATGTTGTCTTCCATGTGTTTAGCAGACTTGCTCGCCAGTTCGGTCATGAAGCGCATGCGGTCTTCGTCATTAAAGCGCTCGATGGTCATGCGATCGATTAAATGAATCGTAAAATAGAGGAATTCCGCGATAATCTGCAGTCGTTGCACTTGGGTATCGGTCTGATAATCATTGTTCTCCAGCGTCAATACGCCATTTTGCGCTATCCGGAAGGCAATGAACGCCAATGCGGCGCCAATTTCTTCCACAGTGTGGGTTTTGTCTTTTCGGTTCCACTTACTTTTTACACGCACAGTCAGCTCCAGTTGAAATAATCAGTAAAATCATGCGGTTATTGGGTCATTCATGTCGATAATCAGTGGCGGTGGGAATATGGCCATGCTAGGATTGATTTGGTATTTTACTGAGTAACTCAAGCCACTCCAAGTAGTCGACAGGCATGTAAGTTGAAGCCATGAATCTCGATTTACAAACCCTCAAGCAAACCGTCCAGAAAAACTGCCACATTGCGGATGCGAACTCCGCTGGCAACTATACCTTGTGTGTTTATCTGCTCAAGATGCGCGAGTTTTATCGCTGGGAGTACGGCTACAACTTCGGGGATAACATCCCCAGGGAAGACGTGGGTAATTGGCTACGGGAACGTGAGGCATTGTGGGAAGGTCTGCAGGACGCCTCCTTTGAGAATATCCCGGTCAATGAACGGATTTTCGATCCCTTCGACACGGATGCCATCAACCAGACCTTACACGATCAACATCTGGTCTACAGTGCCGGCCTCGGTCATGACAATGCCGCGCACTTTTTTCTTGGCGTACTGGAACGACGTGAGCAGCACCATGAGTATGAAATCATTGTCGTAGCAGACGAGTATGCCCGTGACCTGACGGCACCACCCGCTATGAGTCAGGGTAAAACCATTTATATCCGGCGTGAAGCGTTTTACCGCCTGATGTGGGAGAAGTACGAGCAATGGCTATGGAACCGGCCGGATAATGCCATGGGACGGGCTCTGGCCTTCTACCCGTTTGAAACCGACCTGGATGCCGCTCTGGATCAATTGACGCGCAATGAATTGAATGCTGCTGTACTCCATGAAATCGGTGAGGCCATGGCCCACACAGTGCTGGGTGATGCCTGGGAAGAATTGCTGATTACCTTACCGCATTCCAAGCTGGCCCTCATGCTGCGCGCCATTCGCGATCACTACGCCGATACTATTTCTACCCTGCCAGCTCTGCTTGAACAAGAAAATACCGCATCGATTCATTTTTATGTCGGCAACCTGAGCAATTTGCGCAAAGACCTGTTTCCTTCCTTACAGACAGCCTATGCACAGTGGCTCGAACATGGTGATTTACAGGCCTTAAAAACCCTGGTGAATAGCGGCAAGACACATTGGGAAGACCTTTGCTGCAAGGTACTTGATATTGCCAAATCAGCCCCGGATAATCTCACCACTGAGCTGACTCAATTGATCGAAAGCAACCGCCTGTAATACCCATAAACCCGTCGTAAGCATTTTCCATGGAAAAAACCATCAAGCCTCTCTCGACCATTGTCGAAGTCAAGCCACACACATTTATCTATGAGAAACGCCATGCCCTCCCCGCCGAGGCCTGCGAAGAGATGATCCGTCGTTTTGAAGCACATCGGGACGAGCAATACCTGGGGCGTATCGGCCAGATGGCACAAGAAGATACATCCATCAAAAAATCCACTGACCTGGTCGTGAGTGGCAAGGAACACTGGAAAGATGTGGATCGTGCCCTGTTTTATTCCCTGGGCATGGCAATTAAGGAATTCCGCGAGACCTTTACGTATTTCAAAGGGCCATTCAAGGACATGGGTTACGCAATTCAGCGCACCAATCCCGGCGAGCATTATCACTGGCATATCGATGGTGGCAGCCATGAATTCAGTCAACGCCAGTTGGTCGCAGTCTGGTATCTGAATGACGTCCCCGGTCCTGGTGGTGAAACCGAATTTCTATATCAGGACGTCAAGGTGAAACCCGAACAAGGCAAACTGATTCTATTTCCACCCTTCTGGACTCATGAACACCGCGGCGTTACTCTGCAACAAGGCGTGAAATACATCGCCACCACCTGGGTTATATTCGCCTGATTCAGGGCTGCATGGCTTATCGCTTTAAATCTCCCGAATCCGAACAGGAATGGCACGACTACTATCAGTTGCGCTGGCAAATATTACGACAACCCTGGCAACAACCACCTGGCAGTGAACAAGACGAGCAAGAAGATAGCGCCTTTCACATCATGACGACGGATGAGGCAGATCAGATCGTTGGCGTCGGCCGCATACATCGCAGCAATAATGGAAGTGCCCAGATTCGTTACATGGCTGTACACCCAGCGCATCAGGGCAAGGGGGTGGGTGGACAGATACTGGCACTACTGGAACAACAGGCGCATACCTGGGACTGTGCAGAAGTTATCTTGAATGCGCGGATCGTGTCGTTGCCGTTTTATCTTCACCACGATTATCAGATCGTTGGTGATGGCCCTACGCTGTTTGGCAGCATCGCACATAAATACATGCGTAAACTGCTTGTATGAGAGGTTAACAGTTACTCAACGAATTGCGTCTGATTGATATCGCCGTCGGTCGCAATGTGAACTGTTTTGATGTGCGGCATGCGGCTCATGATGTAGCCAGCCATCAGCATGGTGGATGGCTCATTCTCATTTTCAATGGCAGTCAACAGACGATCAGCGATCACTTTACAACGTTGCAAGGTATCGAGCTTATCAATCCATTCACGACTCATTTGCCAACCCTGGTCCAGGTCCTTGTCAATTTTTTCATAAATAGATTGCGCGTCCTGAATCATATCGCTCGGCACATCTACCTGCTTCATCATCTCGTTTACATACACATTTAGTTTCATTGACTTGTCCCATCGTTGACAGGCAGTATTGTAGCGTTTTCATACCATGAGAAACACAGGCAATGCTTCTGGTCATTCCCAACGTTTTGTCTCAGACAAAACTCAACGAAATACAATCTGTCCTTGCCCAGTGCAGTTTCGTCGATGGCAGACTCTCTGCCGGTGGTCACGCAGTACGAGTCAAACATAACCAGGAGTTACCTCCACAAGCAGAACAACAGCAGCGCCTGAATCAACTTGTGATGAACACCCTGGTGCAACATCCGCAGTTTCAACAGGCGGCACTGCCACATCGCATCGCCAGTCCCTTTTATTCCCGCTATACACAGGGTATGGCTTATGGCGATCACATTGATGACCCGGTAATGGGGCCGAGCCCAACGCAACGTTATCGCTCGGATATTTCATGTACGGTGTTTCTAAATCCGCCAGACGCCTACGATGGTGGTGAACTCGTTATCCGCACCACCTACGGCAGCCAGAACGTCAAACTGCCGGCCGGCCATGTGGTGATCTATCCCTCTTCCAGCCTGCACCAGGTCAGCGAAGTCACGCGTGGAGAACGTCTGGTGGCGGTCACCTGGATTCAGAGTTTGGTCCGGGATCCTTCGCGGCGCGAGTTGCTCTACGAATTGAGCCAGGCGCGGGATAGCCTGATGCAAGCACAACCCGATGCGGAGGTGACCAACCAGGTAGACCATAGTTATGTCAACTTGGTGCGGATGTGGACAGAGATATAACATTTTAAAAACAAATAGTTATATAATATTCTTAATGTTAAATTAATGTAATTTCTTAAGTTTATTTTGTTATAAATAACCAATAAAAAAAGGCCGCAATCGCGGCCTTTTCTACACTCACCCGAAGGTGAAATCCGTGTTTAATCGCGGATGGAACCTTTCTCGGCATGGGCCATGTTGCAAAGCTCATCTGCCAGTTCCTGGTATTGTTCACGATACTGGTACAAGGGATGGTCTTTGGTAGCAGCATAATAATCTTCAGCTGTGACACCATGCTCATGTTCATACTGTACGAACATCTTCTGCATTTCGAGCATCTTCTTGATCTTCGCTTGTTTGTCGCTCATCGCAAACCTCGCTTAAGTTTTTGAATTAAATCCGTTTTCGCCATGCGGTTATGTACTCACGGCGAGAATGGGCAAATATAGCAAACAGACCTGGGTGCCTCTATATCACCTTTGGCTAATCTGCCGCATATACCTTATATATTAATAACCGCCCTTACGACGACTTTCCGGCAGTCCGGCAACCAGGCCACCCTGCTTGGACGGCATCTTGGGGAACAAAGAAAATGTGTCTTTCTGGCCGATCTTGGTGCCCCACTTGTCCCCCATGGCTTTCAAAATTGTGCGCTCATTGGGTTGGTTCTGGGCATTGTTAAAATATTCATCGCGCAGATAATTGATGATATCCCAATGCTTTTCGGTTAGCTGCCCCAGGCCTTCGGCATCGGCGATTACCTGTGCCAGACCTTCGTTCCAGTCTTCAGTATTGAGCAAATAGCCATTGTCGTTGGTTTCAATGGTCTTGCCTTCGTATTCATACGCCATTGTTCAAAATCCTCTTGTCAGACCAAATCTGAAATGTGTACCCAAAATTTAAAGTGGGCTTATTATCTGGATTTTGCTAGCAGGATCAAGCTCTACGATTGGGATAGAGGTGATTTTCAGCCATCGGGATTAACTGGCTTGATGCCTTTTTGTGGAAGAAAGAGGCCACAACCGAATTTGCGTCCCGGGCCAACACCCTCCTGCTGCAGTTTAACGGCATCCTCAGGTGACAGGTCAGCAACCATCAGACTGCGGGTGAACACCGGGCCATCTGCCATATTCATGCTGTGTTGCTTGCCAGCCATGAGTTTCTTCACTGGAATACCCATCTCACGCAGGATTGCAGCCATGGTAGCTAAAAAGGCGTTTTCATCCTGCCCCTCTTCGGCAATTACGTAGCGTGCAAACAGGGTGGGTAAGGCGCTCAACGGTTTGGTCGTGCCTTCGCGCACTATTAGTTCATAGCCACTAATATCCAGAGTCTGGCCTGACAACTCATGTGCATCGTCGATACGGTGCTTGGGCATGCGCAAGGTCATTCGCGTGCGTCGGGACAGGCATAATACTTCGTTTTCAGGATCTTCCGGTCGGTACCAGCCATTTCCGGATTCCGCGACATGGATGAGATGTAAGCCGGTTTGGGCTTCCTGAGCAAACCAAGGCAAGGCGGCTTGTATCGCGTCAGCCAGTGCCTGGGCATGATCCAGTGGCAAGGTCTTGCACTCCAGCTTGAAAGTCATATCGACAATGTCGTCCGGTACAACAAATGCTTTTTTGGAGTCGTTATCTTCAGACCAAAACACGTTTATCACCTCTTGCAAATTTATCGTTGACCACTGGTAAATGCGGACTCAAGTTGATCTTCCCAGTTTTCGGGCGTATCAACGAACGGTGGTTTGACATCCATGCGAAAAAACATCTCCCCCTTCGCACGTTGTGTAACAACCGTTTTCAGTTCGTTAAAGGAAGCCAGTTCATGTTCCTGTAACAGTATTTCACTTAGCCAAAGCATTTTATTCTCCGTCTTTCTCAGGTCTCCGCGATGCGATCATAATAACGTGCCCGATATAATAGGCGCTTGACCTCACCATCATCCTGAAAACCACTGCGGTTGTGTAAAACATTATTGCTGATCACACCTTCGTTGGCCTGCAGCGTATAGCGAACCAGATACGGGCTATCACCCGTGAGAATTTCCTTGATACGTGCAACTGCACGCAGGGTATCCGCGTCATCGCGCCAGGTTATGTTACGTGTGCGCGCGGAATAACGCATATGCAGACGACCTTCAGGCATGACGGAGAAGACTGGTCCAATTGTCTCACCACGAATTTCTTCACCACCTTCAACATTTGGCGGTATCGACATCGCCTGTGGATGCATCAATGCTGATATAAGGGCGGGATCCTCATCGCGCAAGAGAAGATACAGAATTTCATGATCGAGTAAGGCGTTTTCCCCGCCCTGCTGGGCCGGCGAGACACAATGCATCAGGATAGCCCGTATCTGATGATCCAGGGCGTTGTAATAACCATCTGTATGCCAGCTCAGAGGTTTATTGGTATAGGGGATATACCCACTATGGCGTCCACTCTCAACCACCTGTAGAGAGCTGATGTTATCGGCATCGGCACACAAGTTTCCATCGAGTCGCTGCAGTCCCAATTGCAGTCCAAACTGACGAATCGATTCTTTTGTTGCCGACTTCCCGGTTACCCGATATATCGCCACATTGGTTTTACGCAAGATATCCAGTAACGCGGTTTTTTCCTCAACTGTCAGACACGCAGGATCAGTAATGTCCACCATGAGATCTGAAACGTGTTTGGGATAACCCTGTAATTTATGCTCGCGCCAACGTAAATACGCCGACGTCTGGGTCATATCAAAGGGAGATAATTCAGGTGACTGGGCAAGCTTCACGTTTTATTGACCAATAAGCGATTTGAATATTACAAAGTGCTGACATTGTAATACAGATAAAAATCTGAGTGGTTAACTCATGTATTAAAATTCACACTACCCTATTCACCTGTGAGATTCATGGTTATATAATGCCGCGCTCGCACACGAGCGGTGTTTTGTAATTAATTGTTTTTATTAAGTTTCTTGTTCCTGTTTCAGGATTCTGTTGATAAGTAGCTGAAGTAACTGGGATTTGTACAAATTTTATCTACCCCCAATGGGGTAATTCCGGTCTAGGGTCTTCCCCCATCGGTGAGGTTCTCCGGATTGAACAAGCGACCTAGACTTCGCTCAGCTTGAAAAAAGGCTTTACAGGCAGTTGCTGGAATACTTGGTTGCTGCCTTTGAGTTAACTGAAATTTAGCCGGCTAATTAACGAGTTATATCCAAAGGAGAACGCCATGGATAAAAACAAGATTCACCCGACGCCCATGCTTGACGTCCTGGAAGAAGGCCCCTGGCCCAGTTTCATTTCAGGATTCAAACGCATGCGCGACCAACATCCTGAACAGCGCATCAATGAAATGGCCAACTCACTTTTAGGCCAGCTCGAACACTCCTACGAAACCCGCAAAGGTTATTGGAAAGGCGGTACGGTTTCTGTGTTCGGTTACGGTGGCGGTATCATCCCGCGTTTTTCCGAAGTGGGTAAAGCCTTCCCCGAATCCAAAGAATTCCATACCCTGCGTGTACAACCGCCCGCAGGCAACTACTACACCACTGACATGCTGAACCAACTGGCTAATAGCTGGGAGAAATACGGTTCAGGCATGATCACCTTCCACGGTCAAACCGGTAACATCATGTTCATCGGCACCACCACCGAAGGTACCCAACACTTCTTTGATGAAATCAACGAATACGGTTGGGACCTTGGCGGCGCCGGTCCTTGCGTGCGTACCGCCATGTGCTGCGTTGGTTCTGCCCGTTGCGAACAATCCTGCGCCAACGAGCATGCTATCCAGCGTCACCTGGTCAATACCTTTACCGACGACGTTCACCGTCCTGCCCTGCCTTACAAATTCAAGTTCAAGGTATCCGGTTGCCCGAATGACTGCGTCAACTCCATCGAGCGTTCCGATTTCGCAGTCATTGGCACCTGGCGCGACGACATGAAGATCGACCAGAACGAAGTCAAAGCTTTCGTTAAGGCCAAAGGCCGTCAGTATGTCATCGATAACGTCACCACACGCTGCCCGACCAGCTGCATGACCCTGAAAGAAGATGACACGCTGGAAGTGGACAATAAGAACTGCGTCCGCTGCATGCACTGTCTGAACGTCATGTGTAAGGCCCTGTCTCCTGGCGATGACAAGGGTATCACTCTGCTGATCGGCGGTAAGCGTACGCTGAAGATTGGTGACCTGATGGGTACAGTTATCGTACCGTTCATGAAGCTGGACGAAGCTGAAGACTACGAAAAGCTGGTTGAGATCGCGTCCAACACCATCGACTTCTTCGCTGAAAATGCGCTGGAGCACGAACGTACCGGTGAAATGATCGAGCGTATCGGTCTGGTTAACTTTCTGGAAGGCGTCGGTATCGATGTCGATCCGAACATGGTTAGCCACCCGCGCCAAAGCTCTTACATCCGTACCGACGGTTGGGACGAAGCTGCTGAAGAGTGGTTCCAACGTAAGGCTGAAGAAAAGGCTGCTGCCGCAGGTTAATCCTGCGCAGTACTTTTCCGCGGAAACTGTTTAACTGAAGTTTTGTTAGGAGAATAACATGGCTGAGAAACCGCAAATGCGCCCACCGATTGAATCGGGTTGTCCGGATGGCTTCCAATATATGCATCCTGTCATGCGCAAAAACTACGGTCAGTGGAAATACCATGAACACCCGCGTCCGGGTGTGCTCAAGCACGTTGCCCACAGCGGTGACGAGATCTGGACAGTCAAGGCTGGTACCCAGCGTATCCTGGACGTATTCACCCTGCGTAAGCTGACCGAAATCGGTGAAAAGTTTGCCGACGGTTATGTCCGTTTCACCATTCGTTGCAACATCGAGTACATGGTCTCTGATGCGGCCAAGGTTGATGGTTTGGTTAAAGCACTGGAAGATGCCGGTTTCGTTGTTGGCGGTACTGCCAACTCCGTTGCCATGATCTCCCACACCCAGGGCTGGTTGCACTGTGATATTCCAGGCACCGACGCCTCTGGTGTAGTGAAGGCCATGATGGACGAGCTCATCGACGACTTTAAAAACTGCACCATGCCGAACCGCGTGCATATCACGACCTCTTGCTGCCAGATTAACTGTGGCGGTCAGGGTGATATCGCGATTAACGTTCAACACACCAAGCCGCCCAAGATCAACCACAACCTGGTTGCCAACGTGTGCGAGCGTCCGTCTGTTGTTGCCCGTTGCCCGGTAGCGGCGATTCGTCCGGCTCAGGTCAACGGCAAACCTTCTCTGGAAGTGGACGAGAAGAAATGTATTTGCTGTGGCGCCTGCTTCCCGCCGTGCCCACCGATGCAGATCAACGACCCGGTTCATACCAAACTGGCTATCTGGGTTGGTGGTAACCACTCCAATGCCCGTGGCAAACCGACCTTCCAGAAACTGGTTGCCGCCGGCATCCCGAATAACCCGCCACGTTGGCCGGAAGCAACAGCAATCGTTAAGCAGATTCTGAGTGCCTATAAAGAAGATGCGCGCGATTGGGAACGTGTTAACGACTGGATCGATCGTATTGGTTGGCCACGTTTCTTCGAAAAGACTGGTCTGCCGTTCACCAAGTATCACATCGATAACTGGACCGGCGCACGTAACAGTCTGAATGCTTCAACCCATATCCGCTTCTAAGCAACAAGGAAGTATGAGATGAAGCTGAGCATCCAAGTAAACGAAGGTCCTTATAACCACGAAGCTTCCAACTCGGCCCTGAACTTTGTCAGGGCCGCAGTGGAGGCCGGTCATGAAATCTTCCGTGTGTTCTTCTATCACGATGGCGTCAATAACGGCACTCGCTACACCACTCCTCCCCAGGATGACCGCAATATCGTTCAAACCTGGTCGGAACTGGCCAAACAACACAACATTGATCTGGTTGTATGTGTTGCTGCAGCACAACGCCGCGGTATCGTGGATGAAGGCGAACAACAACGTAACGGTAAAGATGGTAATAACATTGCTGATGGTTTCCGTATCTCTGGCCTTGGCCAGTTGATTGAAGCGGGCATTCAGTCTGACCGTCTTGTTGTATTTGGCGATTAACGGGGGATAAAAACATGTCCGAGATCAAAAAGTTCATGTACGTGAATCGTAAGGCCCCGTACGGCACCATCTACGCCTGGGAATCTCTGGAAGTTGTCTTGATCGGCGCTGCATTCGAGCAGGACGTCAGCATGGCATTCATTGATGATGGCGTTTATCAGCTGGTGAAAGGCCAGAATACCAAGGAACTTGGTATCAAGAATTTCTCACCGACCTACACCGCCCTGGGTGATTACGACGTCAAGAAGATCTACGTCGAAAAAGAATCCCTCGATGCTCGCGGTCTGACCATCGATGATCTGATGCCGCTCAAGTGGGAAGATGAGAATGAAGACTATGCAGAAAAGGACTCCATCCAGATTTTGCCCGCAAAAGAACTTGCAGGTCTTCTGGACGACGCCGACGTTCTGTTGAGTTTCTAAGACGAGGTCTGACGAATGGCAATTTTGCATACCATTAACAAATCACCTTTCGACAAAGGTTCTCTTGAGACATGCGTTCGCCTGGCCAGTAAGGGCAGCGCTGTCCTCTTCATTGAAGACGGTGTCTACGGTGCCATGAAAGGTACCGCTAAATCCGGTGTCGTTGAAGGTGCCAAAGGTGATTTGAGTTTTTATGTATTAGGTCCTGATTTAAAAGCTCGCGGTATCGGTGAAGACAAACTCATCGATGGCATCGAGGTAGTTGATTACAACGGTTTTGTAAAACTGGCTGTTGATAACGACAAAGTTCAGGCATGGCTTTAATTTTGAACTAGGAATAGTTCACCAGCACGAGGAGATACAACCATGGCAGCAATTGAAGTAAATGGCAAAAGCTACGAAGTAGATGAAGAAGGTTATTTGGCTGACCTGAATCAATGGGATAAAGATATTGCAGTAGAAATGGCCAAGTTAGACGATTGTGATTTAACTGAAGCACACTGGGAAGTAATCAACTTCCTGCGTGAGTACTACGAAGAATATCAAATTGCCCCTGCAGTACGTGTACTGACCAAGGCAATCGGCAAAAAACTGGGCGCAGACAAAGGTAACAGCAAGTACCTGTATGAGCTGTTCCCTTACGGGCCTGCCAAGCAAGCTTGTAAATACGCTGGTCTGCCGAAGCCGACTGGTTGCGTCTGACGCACAAATCAAGAGGGGGATACTCCCCCTCTTAATCTTGTTATTTGCCAACGAACAATAAAGGGTAGGAGCGCATGCACGCTTTGAATGGTATCGACGTTTTATTTGCAATATTGTTTTACGCGGCCACATTGATTCTAATTGTCGGCATTTTCGTAAAAATCAAACAATATGCACAAACGCCCGCGCCTCTGAAAATCCCTACCACCCCTGCCCCGGTCACCCAAACGGGTGTTGTCTGGCGCCTGATTACTGAAGTTGTATTTTTCAACAGCCTGTGGAAATCCACCAAGTGGACCTGGATCTTCGGTTGGCTATTTCATTTATCATTATTACTCGCCTTTTTCCGACACTTGCGTTACATCCTGACGCCGGACGGCTGGCTCGGATTCCTGTGGCCGCTGGTTGATAACTGGTTGGTACAGTTTGCCGGGCAATATGCCAGCTTCGGTATGTTGATCGGTTTATTGGGTCTGTTCGGACGCCGCATCTTCGTCGACCGTGTCCGCTATATCTCCAGTCCCTCCGATTACGCCATGCTTTTATTGTTAATGGCAATCGCCGGAAGCGGCATGCTGATGTCATTTGTAAATCATACTGACATCATGCAACTGAAAGATTTTGTGCTCGGTCTTGTCTACCTGCAATGGCAACACTTGCCGGAAGATGGATTATTGCTGACTCACTTGTCCCTGGTCATTCTGCTGATGATTATCTTTCCAGTCAGTAAATTACTGCACGCACCGGGTATTTTCTTTAGCCCGACTCGCAACCAGGTCGACAATCCTCGCGAGAAACGGCACCTTGCCCCATGGGCGCGTAAACTGGAAACCGGTAATTAATTTGTTGAGGTAACAACGTGGCTGATTACGAGATCCCAGAATTAAAAGAATATCCGGTCATCCCCCATATCAAACCGGGGTCAATGGCACACAGCAAACCGTTTGTTGCTAAGGATGTCTTCCAGAAAGATCTAGGCTTTCCGGGTGAACTGGTTGAGAACTGGAAAGAAAAAACCATCGAGAAGATGGATGAGATACGCACCAAGTATCGCTCTATCCAGGTCTTTATGGACATCTGCGTCAAGTGCGGTGCCTGTACTGATAAGTGTCATTACTATCTTGGCACCTCCGACCCCAAGAACATGCCAGTTGCACGCCAGGATCTGATGCGCCAGGTCTATCGTCGCTACTTTACCTTTGCCGGCAAATTCTTCGGCAAGCTGGGTATCCCCGGATTTGTCGGTGCCCGCGAACTGGATAAAGACGTGCTGGACGACTGGTACAGCTACTATCACCAGTGTTCCCAATGTCGCCGCTGTTCAGTGTACTGCCCCTACGGTATCGACACCGCCGAAATCTCCATGGCTGCGCGCGAAATTATGGACTCCATCGGAGTCGGTCAGAAATACTGTAATGAAATCATCGGTAAGGTCTACAAGATCGGTAACAACCTTGGTCTACCGGAGCCTGCCCTCGCCGATACCCTCGAAGGCCTGGAAGAAGAAGTTCAAGAAGATACTGGCATTCCGGTTAAATTCCCGCTGGACGTTAAAGGCGCGGAAATCCTGTTAGTCACACCCTCTGCGGACTTCTTTGCCGAACCGCACGTGGATGGTCTCATCGGTTATGCCAAGGTCTTTCACGAGGCCGGTGCCAGCTGGACCATGAGTTCCTACGCCTCCGAGGCAGCCAACTTCGGCATGTTCATCGGTAGTTATGAGAACATGCGCCGCGTCTCCATGCGGATTCGTGAAGCCGCTTTGGAATTAGGCGTAAAACGCATTGTGTTTGGTGAGTGTGGCCACGCCTGGCGTGTGGCTTACAGCTTCCTGAATACCCTCGCCGGCCCCTTCGATTTTCTGGATCCCAATTACCCGGTACCGCAACACATTTGCGAATATACCTACGACCTGATCCAGAAAGGTAAACTCAAGTTTGATAAATCCGCCAATGACCATCGTGTCATGACCTATCACGATTCCTGTAACGTGGCACGCGCATCACGCATGGGGCCCGAACCTGGTGGCCAGTTCAAGATTCCACGGGCCATCATCAAGGCGGTCTGCAACAACTTCTACGATATGCCAGCGGATACCGTGGGTGAAGCTACCTACTGTTGCGGTGGTGGCGGCGGTCTGCTGACCGATGACCTGATGGAAATACGCGTCAAGGGTGCACTGCCGCGTATGGAAGCGTTAAAACACGTCGTGGAAAATCACGGCGTGACACACATGGCGGCAATCTGCGCCATTTGTAAAAGCCAGTTTACCAAGGTGATACCCTATTATGGCTTCACCATGGACCAGATTGTCAGCGTGCATCAACTTGTTGGTGATGCAATTGTTTTGACGAAAGAAGATTAGTTTGATTTACGGTTCAACCCGGATCGTTAGCACAGGAGATTGAGGCATGGCTACATCACGTGACGATATGCAAGAAAACAAACTCACGTTCCGTCGGTTTAAAGATGGCGATCACGAGTGGCGTTCCAACACCGATCGCATCTTTAAAGGTGACCACACCCACAAGTGCCCGACGTACGTACACCGCACCCCCCCATGCCAGGGCAGCTGCCCTTCAGGTGAGGACATCCGCGGCTGGCTAGATATTGTACGTGGCATCGAGAAGCCACCCAAAGACATGACTATGCAGGAATACGCCTTCCGTCGTTCCACCGATGCGAATCCGTTCCCGTCCATCATGGGTCGTGTTTGCCCGGCACCCTGTGAAGACGGTTGTAACCGTAACCAGGTGGAAGACCACGTTGGTATTAATGCGGTAGAACAATTCATCGGTGACTCTGCACTGGATGCAGGTTTCAAATTTGCGGCTGGCGCGGAAAGCGGCAAGAAGGTTGCCATCATCGGTGGTGGTCCCGCCGGTCTGGCCGCTGCCTATCAACTGCGTCGCCGCGGCCATGCCTGTACCGTCTTTGATGACCACGCCGAACTGGGTGGCATGATGCGTTACGGTATTCCGGGCTATCGTACCCCGCGCGACGTACTCGATGGTGAAATCAAGCGTATCGTTGACATGGGTGTTGAAGTCAAAACCAACACCCGCATCGGCCGTGACATCAGCGTGGCTGATCTGGAAAAGCAGTACGACGCCATCATGTGGTCACTGGGTGCCAAGAAAGGCCGTCAACTGCCGATCCCCAATGCCGACAAGGCACAGAACTGCCTGACCGGTGTTGACTTCCTGGAGGCCTTCAATGACGGCCGCCTCAAACTGGTTTCTGAAAAGGTTGTGGTAGTTGGCGGTGGTGATACCTCTATCGACGTGGTCTCCGTTGCCCGCCGTCTGGGTCACATCACCAACATCAATGAGAAAGACCGTCCGGAAAACGTGGTACTCGGTCATACCGCCCATGACGTGGCCGCTTCTGCGACTCGCGAAGGCGCCGACGTCACCCTGATCACCCGTTCCGCAATCGAAAAGATGAATGCAGCCGAACACGAAGTACGTGACGCACTGCGTGAAGGCGTAAAAATCCGCGGCCAATTGAATCCGGTTGAAGTCATACTTGATGACAACAGTCGCGCTATTGCGCTGCGCGTAGTCGAGCTGGAAGATGACGGCAAGACGCCGAAAGCAGGCAGTGAGTATGATATCGAAGCCGATCTGATCGTTTCTGCTATTGGTCAGGGCGGTGACATGAGCGGTATGGAAGACTATGGTAACGATCGTGGTTTTATCGATGCCGACCAGCACTTCCAGGTCCCGGGCAAACCCGGTCACTTCGTGTGTGGTGACATTGTGCGCCCTCACCTGCTGACTACTGCCATCGGCCAGGCCTCCATTGCCGTAGAAAGCATCGATCACTACTTCAAGCATGAAGACCTGCACAAGCGTCCCAAGGTCGATAAGCACCACTTCAACCTGTTGAATAAACTACGTGAAGCTGGTCTGGAGCCGGAAGAGTTCAGTCATGATGTGACAGAAGACTACCGCGGCACCTCCAGCGGCAAGTGGGCCATTCACAACTACGAAGATCGTTCGGCGTATGAGATCATCCCGTCCGACAAGTTGTTCCTGGGTCACTTCCCATTCACTCCGCGCCTCAAGCGTGAAGAAGATGTGCCCGATTCCGAGGAAGTATTGGGACACTTCCAGGAGCGCATGAAAGGTCTGTCTCAGGAACAGGCGGTTGAAGAAGCTGAGCGTTGCATGAGTTGCGGTATGTGCTTTGAGTGTGACAATTGCGTCATCTACTGTCCGCAAGATGCCATCTTCCGCGTCAAGAAGAGTGAGGCAACCATGGGCCGTTATGTGGATACCGACTATGCCAAGTGTGTTGGCTGTCATATCTGCGCTGATGTATGCCCGACCGGCTACATCGATATGGCTATGGGTGAATAATAATAAGACGGAGTAAATACATTGCCTTCTTTTTATAAACTCGTCGCGACAGGGGTAGCATTAATGCTACCCCTTCTCGTGTCTGCTGAATCACTGGTACCGGAACCACCGGCACCAGCTAAAAAATACAATGATAAAACCTTGTGCGTGGAACCTGTACCGGAAATGCGCCGTAACCACATGAAGTATCTGCTGCATCATCGTGTGGAGGCATTGCGCGAAGGTGTACGCACCAAGCAATTCAGTCTCAAGGAATGTATCGACTGCCATAATGCACCAAGTCCGAAAGACGGCAAGGTTGCCAGCATCGAATCGAAGGACCACTTTTGTAATACCTGCCACACTTATGCTGCCGTGAAGATCGATTGTTTCGAGTGTCACTCCGATAAACCGGCAAACACGCAATATCGGCATCCCTTATCCAGCATGAAATTCCCTGAGCAAAAGTTTGGTGAAAATCAATCGCTGGACGATAAGGCGCTGAATATAATGGCAGCGAAAGAGGAACGTCAGCAATGAATACGGATAACAATATCGACAAATACCGTAGACAATTTTTAGCTTCTGCAACTGCGGTTGCGGGCTTAGCCGTTGCCCCCGGAATTATCCTGACCCAGGTTGCGCATTCAAAACCGCTAGATCAACCTGCCTCCAGTAAAAATCGCTGGGGTCTGCTAATCGACGTAAGTAAATGTGCCACTGGCTGTAATGCTTGCGTTAAGGCCTGTTACACCGAAAACGGCATTTCCGGTGTTGGTAGCCCGACGACAGATGCACAATGGATTCGAAAGGTCAAGCTGACCGACAAACAGACTGGCCATGTGCAGTCCCTGCCCTTCATGTGCCAGCATTGTGAAACACCGCCTTGTGTTGACGTCTGTCCGACTGGTGCCTCCATGAAGCGGGCAGACGGTATTGTGTTAGTCGATAAACACATCTGTATCGGCTGTCGTTATTGCATGATGGCCTGTCCGTATAAAGCCCGTTCATTTGTACATGAACCGATTCATGATCAGATCTTCCCGCGGGGCAAAGGCACTGTCGAAAGTTGTACCCTTTGCGTTCAACGCATCGATGACCCAAATGGTCCGCGTGAAACGGCATGTACGGAAGCCTGTAATGCAGAAGGTCATAAAGCCATGTGGTTTGGTGACCTCAATGACCCGGAAAGTGAAATTTCCAAGCGCTTAAAACAATATGGTGGTGTACAGATTCGAGCTGACCTGGAACTGAACACCGGCGTCCGTTATCAGAACCTGGATTAACGTATAAGATGAAAAAACCACGCTTTCTCGAACTTGAAGGTCGGAGCACCGGCTTCTTTGCACTCCTAGCCATCCTCTTCGCATTTATCGCTGCCGGAGCTGGCGCATTCCTGTATATGGAACACAACGGCCATATCGTGACTGGCATGAACAACCAGATCGTTTGGGGTATGCCACACGTATTTGCCGTCTTTCTGATTGTTGCAGCTTCCGGCGCACTCAATGTGGCCTCCATTTCTTCGGTATTCAACCGAAAAATGTATAAACCGCTTGCCCCGCTATCAGCGATTCTGGCGGTTTCGCTGTTGTTAGGTGGTTTATTGATCCTGGTACTGGACCTGGGTCGGCCGGAACGATTGATCATTGCGATGACCTACTACAATCCAAAATCAATCTTCGCCTGGAATATCCTGCTATATAACGGCTTTTTTGCTATCGTGCTGGTCTACCTGTGGCTTATGCTCGAGCGCCGCTTTAACAAGTACAGCTCGATCGCCGGCTTCTTTGCCTTTATCTGGCGTTTGACCCTGACCACCGGTACCGGTTCTATCTTCGGCTTCCTGGTAGCCCGTTCTTCATTTGACTCTGCGATCCTCGCGCCCATGTTTGTTATTTTCAGCTTTGCTTATGGACTGGCAATCTTTGCTGTGATCGTGGTTGCCGCCTATACCTGGACCGGTCGAACATTGGGTAATGCTATCGTGCAACGGATGCGAACCCTGCTAGGTGTCTTTGTTGGCGCCAGCCTGTACTTTGTACTGGTGTTCCACCTGACGAATCTGTATTTCACCAAGGAACACGGTTTTGAAAAATTTATCCTGGCCGGCGATACGTCCATTACCAAGTTATTCTGGATCGGCCAGATTCTGATTGGCGGCGTCATCCCACTAGTGTTGATTTACATGAAGGGTTTCAAGGCACGTAGTGCTCTCGTGGTTTCGTCTCTGCTGGTGATTGCTGGCGGGATTGCCCAGATGTTCGTCACCATCATCGGTGGCCAGGCCTATCCATTGCCCATCTTCCCGGGCAAAATTGTCCAAAGCAGCTTCTACGATGGCGTCATCAACTTATATACACCAAGCCTGCCCGAAATTCTGTTAGGGTTGGGTGGTGTTGCCGTGGCAATCTTCGTGGTCATCTTTGCCATGAAAAACCTGCGATTAATCCCGGAAAGTCTGGCTGATGACGAGATTGATCCGCACTACACCCCCGCCACGGAATCCGCAGAATCTGCAGCCTGATTTTAGGTGAGGATAACGCCCGTGGCGTTATCCTCACTACTCTATTTCATACGCTAACTGGACGCGAAGTATGTCGCGCATATTCATTTCGGCCGCCCATAAATCCTCTGGGAAAACGACCATCAGCATCGGCTTGTGTGCCGCATTCAGGCAAAAACAATTGCGCGTCCAGCCCTTTAAAAAGGGTCCGGATTATATCGATCCCATGTGGCTTGGACTTGCTGCCGGCCAGCCCTGTTACAACCTCGATTTCTATACCATGGACCATGATGAAATCGTCTCAACCTTTTCCCGGCATGCTCACACCGCAGACATCAGTCTAATCGAAGGCAACAAGGGCCTCTACGATGGGCTCGATCTGGATGGCAGTAACAGTAATGCTGCATTAAGTATATTATTAGATGCACCTGTGGTGCTGGTCATCGATGCCAGAGGCATGACGCGGGGAATTGCGCCACTGATCCTGGGTTATCAGCAATTCGATAAAGACGTAAAGATTGCAGGTGTTATTCTCAACCAGTTGGGTGGTCATCGCCACGAACAGAAATTACGGGCCGTTATCGAACATTATACTGATGTACCTGTGGTCGGCGCAGTCCATCATAATCCTGACCTGGAAATTATCGAACGGCACTTGGGTCTGATGCCTTCCAATGAATCTGATTCGGCGCGGGATAAAATCCAGAAATTAGGCAATGCGATTGCCAACCAGGTCGATCTCGACCGTCTACAACATATCGCTCAGAGTGCTCCCACGCCAGGTGAGGAACCTGAGCAGGCTACATCACACGTAGCACAGGACATCCGTATCGGCATCGCCCGTGATGCCGCCTTCGGCTTTTACTATCCTGATGATCTTGCTGCACTCCAACAAACTGGTG
This sequence comes from Thiohalomonadales bacterium, assembly GCA_040235555.1. GTDB lineage: Bacteria > Pseudomonadota > Gammaproteobacteria > UBA6429 > Thiohalophilaceae > RI-92. Next base: position 21,637 of record JBECKZ010000195.1, read on the forward strand.
CCGAACTGGTCTTTTTTGACACGCTTGAGGACGAGCAATTACCAAAAGTCGATGGGTTATTTATTGGTGGGGGCTTTCCGGAAACCCAGATGCAAAAGCTTTCCCAAAATCAAAAATTGCGTACCAGTATTCAACAGGCGATTGAAAATGGGTTACCCTGTTATGCAGAGTGCGGTGGTTTGATGTATCTTGCCCGCAGCATACGCTGGCATGATGAGCAACACCAAATGGTCGGTGTCATACCAGGTGATGTCGTCATGCATGAACGACCACAGGGTCGGGGTTATATCCGGCTGCAGACAACGGCCGATGCCCCCTGGCCGGTTAATAATGATTCAGAACAGGCGATTTGCGGCCATGAGTTTCATTACTCAGCGTTGGAGAACTTGCCGGATAATCTGGTTTACGCTTTTAATGTCAAAAGGGGGACAGGGATAAATGGCAGACAAGATGGCATTGTCTATAAAAACCTGCTTGCCAATTATGCCCATTTACGCAACACAAGACAGAGCCCCTGGGTTAATGGGTTTGTCAATTTTGTTCGCAAATGCAAAAAGCTACGAAACAACGAGGTAAGCAATGATAACAGTGACAGAGGAAGCCG
>JBECKZ010000218.1:0-5003 GCA_040235555.1 Thiohalomonadales bacterium
GTTCAATTACCTACTGACCATTTATGGCCACACCCCCCATATACTCGACCCGCAAAAGCGCCCGGAGGTCATCAAGTTAAAATCGCATTACCCCGACGATCACCTCACGCGCTCAACCAATCAGTTTTATTACCGGACCCAGGCTCTGGCCCGTCACGTGCGCGAATTGATCAAAATGGACCCCAATAGCCTGATCATCTTCATGTCCGATCATGTCCCACCGTTACGCAATGGACCCAACACCTATAATGCGCTTCACTACATGAACAACGTTGACCATAGCTATTACTACAATCGGATTGCGATTTTCGTAAACGGACAGATCAAGCACTATCCGACACTACATCACTACGACGTACCCACCGTGATCCTGGATTATTTGACTGACGGTGCCTACTGCAAGCAGCATGCTTGCGAGTATCTGCAACATGAACAAAAACCGCGCGATGCCTTCCTGCCAGCCTATCTGCACCTCATGGCCCATGCCTCGGAATAGATTACGCCGGGCTTGCACGGTGTTATATATAATAAGTATCTTAGCGCCATGACCGAGACCACTCACCTGACCCATCCACGCCTGGCCCTCGATTTTTGCGGCCTGCCGTTCACCACCCCGCTGGTCCTGCTCTCCGGCTGCGTCGGTTTTGGTGAAGAATACACGCGGGTGCAGGGTTTCTCCCATCACGATGTGGGTGCGGTGTGTTTAAAAGGGACCACCTTAAATCCTCGCTTGGGTAACGCACCCCATCGCGTGTTTGAAACCCCTGCCGGCATGCTCAATGCCATCGGGCTGCAAAATCCCGGTGCTCATCATGTGGTAGACAAAATTCTGCCGGCGCTGGATTTCAGTGAAACCCGCTTTATCGCCAATCTGTCCGGCTCCACGATAGACGAGTATTACGAAGTTGCGCGCATCTTCGATGATTCACCCATCGATGCCATGGAGATCAATATCTCTTGCCCCAATGTGAAAGAGGGCGGTGTGCAATTCGGCAACGACCCGGCCATGTCGGCACGGGTAGTCGAGGTCTGCCGCAAGGCCACGCGCAAACCGCTTATCACCAAACTCTCACCCAACCAAACTGATATCCAGGAAAATGCGCGTCGTTGTCTGGAGGCTGGCAGTGATGCCTTCGCCGTGATCAATACCCTCACCGGCATGGCCATCGATATTGATTCGCGTACGCCAATCATTGGCAACAACCAGGGCGGGCTGTCTGGTCCTGCGATCAAGCCCATTGCATTATTAAAAGTACATCAGGTGTATCAGGTCTGTCGCGATCACGGCGTGCCCATCATCGGCCAAGGCGGCATCACCACACCAGAAGACGCCATTGAATTTCTCATCGCCGGCGCCACCGGGATCGGTATAGGCACCGCGCTGTTCTATGATCCCCTCATCTGCCCCAAAATCAATGACGGCATCGTGAAGTACCTGCTCCAACACGAAATGAGTAACGTGAATCAGTTGATTGGAACATTGCAGTTGAACGGTTAGTCTTCTTATTCTGGCGCGAAATTCTGCAATAGACATTCCCCCACACGGGCTAAACCATCCAGGTATACCAGGCCGCAGGCTCAAAAAATCAAGATCACACCTCTCAATTGACAGGGATCCTGAACTGGACTATTTTCTAATCAAGTGTGATGAAGTTCACATTGAAATTGTGAACTACATAGCGTTCACAAGGAGGACTGCATGTTCAGTAAGCCCATCTTCGAGACCTTGCCTATTGTGATCATTGCAGTTGGCATACTCAGCATATTACTTGTGCATACCTTGCTGGCTCTGGTTGCTGGTGTTTTACTCATCCTTGTAGCCTGCACCATCTTATTTTTACGTCTCAGCCAATTGGGAACGGACCCCGATGTGATGGAGTACATGGATACGCCAAAACACAGCCATTAAGTAAGTGTCAGCCATACAGAATAGCCACCTGCAAACGGTGGAAGTTGTAAGATTTTGATTAAATTATCAGATTGTCACCATATAAAACTTTCACTGTAACAAATTGGTAACTGTGCTTTGCTATGCGCAATGGCAAGTTCCTTGTCAGTTCCCGATCTATTTCATTACCGAGGAGTATAATTTAAATGATTAAGCAATTCGCCAAGCTGATGATTGTTGCCAGCGCTGTGGGTATCGCTGCTATGCCAGCTATGTCTGTCGCCAAAACACCAACTTGCCATCAGGAAGCTAAGAAAGCTGGCATCAAAGGCAAGGCTGAGATCAAGAAATACGTTCATGAGTGCCTGGAAAAGCGTAAGCATGCTAAAAAGGCGATGAAAAAAGAAGAGAAGAAAATGGAAGAAAAGAAATAAGCCACACTAGGTTTATTTATATTCTTTAACAAAAAAGCCCTGCTATGCAGGGCTTTTTTTTGAACCGTGTCAAATCATCTCAGCTACGTCTCGTTATACTTTCTTGTGGCCTGTCGCAAATAGGTTATCATTGGGCACACACCAGATAATGCATTAGTCTTTTAGCAATACGCTGTTACCGCCGTTTTAAAGGGAATCCATGTCTGCACTGAAATTAGTAATTGTCGCGAGCGGATTGCTCGTGCTCACCGCCTGTGGCGGCAACAGTGTAGAAAGCGCCAATACCAGTAGCAATAGTAGTGGCAGTAGCGGCGGTGTGCCGACCAGCACCAGTTGTGGTGCCACATCCACTGGCAACATCACCCTCGATGGCCTGGTGACATTTCAGCGCGTACCGCATAGCGGTTACCGGCTGGATTATAGCGCAACTTACGATGCACCTGCCCGTGGTGTTACTGTGCAGGCCTTTAATGTCGATAACAATAGTCTCGTCGCCACCGTATCAACGGACGGTAATGGCAATTACAGTCTGAGCGTACCAAACAATACCGACATCAAAGTGCGTGTTGTCGCACAAATGCTCAGGACCGGCTCCTTGCCCAACTGGAATTTCAGCGTCAAAGATAACACCAGTATTAACAATCCCGTATATGTCATGGATGGTAGCAGCAGCTGCACCGGTACAACTGATGAAACCCGCAACCTGACCGCGTTATCCGGCTGGACCGGCAGCAGTTATACCAATACACGTACGGCCGCTCCGTTTGCAATTCTCGACACAGTCTATGACGGCATCCAACTGATCCTGACAGTAAACCCGACACTCAATTTTCCGATACTCAGCCTGTACTGGAGTCCCAATAACTCAGACACCAGCATTGGTACCTCGTATTTTGACGGCAGCAACGCCATTTACTTACTGGGCGATCAGAATGTGGATACAGACGAATATGATCCGAGTGTAATCGCGCATGAGTGGGGCCATTATCTTGAGGCGCATTTTTCCCACTCAGACAGCATTGGCGGCACACATTACACTGGTGATCAACTGGACATGCGGGTTGCTTTTGGCGAGGGTTTTGGTAATGCCTTTTCTTCCATGGTACGTAATGACCCAGTGTATGCGGACTCAAGCGGCAATCAGCAGGCAACCGGTTTCGGCTTTAATGTGGAAACGGAGACTGTCTCCAACCCGGGCTGGTATAGCGAAAGTTCGGTGGAAAAAATCTTGTATGATTTATATGACAGCACGAATGACAGTGTTGATGCCGACACCCTCACGCTGGGTTTTCAGCCTATCTGGGACGTCCTGATCAATGAAGAGCGCACCGAGCCCGCCTTTACCAGTATTTTCAAATTTATCGATGCACTGAAGACACGCAATCCGAATGATGCCGCTGCCATCGATGCACTGGTCAATGCGCAAAATATTCATGTCGCAGACCAGTATGGCAGCGGCGAGATCAATGACGCTGGTAATAGCAATGTCGTCCCGATTTATAATGAAGTGACGACAAGCACACCTGCTTCCAATGTGTGTGTAACCAATGCCTTTCGACGTGGTCTGGGCACCAATGACTATAATGTCCTTGGGATGAATCACTATCTGCGATTTACACCACCAACGACGGGAAGCTATCAATTTACCATCTCGTCCGGAACCTCCAGCGGCGATCCGGATGCCGTTTTCTACAGTGATACCGGCGCAGATATATTCCAAAGCCCAAACCCCGGATCGGAAATCTTTTCCGAAAATCTCACCGCAGGTCGCGAATACATGCTTGAATTTGATGACTATCAAATCCTGACAAATACCAGCACAACGGAAACACGCTGTTATACTGTGAGCGTCAAATGATGCGTATACAGCGTTACATGGTTAAAGGTGTTTTCATGAATCATTTTGTCATGATCAGTTTGTTGAGCAGCCTGACCGCGCTGAGCGGTTGCCATGAAAAACCGATTCATAACGCGACTACGCAATCAACATCGGTACAGGTTGCCTCTCAGCACACTGCAGCACCGGGCAAACCCAGGGCGCCGGTACGGATTGAATATCAGTTAAGCAAAGATATTCAGCTGGGAATACCTGTTATCATCCATCTAAGTATTACCCCACTCGTCGATGCGCAACAAATTAACTTACATTACCGCACCGAAGGTGACCTGACTTCCGGTGACCCGCAATCGCAATTTAGCTTTGGTCCCACACCCGCCAGGACAACTGTGCAACAGGATATTACCGTTATCGCGCAGGCCGAAGGCCGTTTTCGTGTCATTCTCTCAGTGACAATCGCCAGCCATAGTGGTCATGCTGGCAGCCGCAGCATGAGCATTCCGATTGTGGTCGGCAACCCGCCACCAACCACCCTCAAACCGCAAGGTACGATGAGCACAGACCCGCAAGGTAACCCCGTCATCGTGACCCCGGCGCAGGAAGAAATCATTAAGCATTAATCTTACGGACGAAGTACAGGCGTACCTCGCCCGTATGACTTTGGATGCTATTGCTTCACCACCTGCTGACCCTTATGCTGAAACAAGCAACGTAACGAAAACGCTCCGTCACCCAATAACGCCAGCGCAACAGCCGCCAGACTTAAAAACGCAGGGTACTCCCAGCCACCCTTGGTATTGGTAAACAACCAGCCATTCGCCCAGTGCACACTCAACGCACCCAG
>JBECKZ010000250.1:0-6419 GCA_040235555.1 Thiohalomonadales bacterium
GTCTTGATATATAGACTCTATCAAATTGCGGAGCTGGTCATACGCCGGGATTTCGATTTTTTCCTGACGCAGCTTATTGGCTGTTTGATAAAAACACTCTTTGAATTTTTTCTGGACGCGGGCGAAACGGTGCACGAACTCCACGATCGTTTCCTGGGCGGTCTTATCCGTGAAGCTGCGGAACCCCATAAAATCCAGGATGAGCTGCTGATGGTTATTACGGGTGTCCCGTTGATACTGATCCCAGTCCAAGGACTCCAGATTCACCTGAAATTTACGTCCTAGATAATGCAGGTCCTTTTTGAAGGCCGAATCATAGAATTGATAGGAGGCTTTAAAGTAGCAATAGGCAAGGGTGATGTAGACTTTATTTGTCTTACCCCGCACCCGCGACAGCACGCTCTCTTCAAATGCCGTGTCGATGTACAGATGACGCTGGCGCTGTATCGCAGTAAATTCTGGTGGGGTATCGTGAAACTGTCTCGTGAGAAAAGCAGGGCGTGACATTATACATTCCCTCTTTAGCCAGTATATCAAGTCCAAAGAGGGTTACGTTACCTGCTTCAAGGGGACACCGCAATCCAAACAGCCGATATTCAGTTTAGGTCTGCCCCAAACCTGGAGGTGGCAGACAGGGCAGGCATATTTAACGCGGCCATCCGAACGGGTGGCTTTTTTGGTTTCCAGTAGCGGGTACAGTTCATCCATATCAGACCCAAATGCGTGGTCAGACTCAAATAGCATGGAGGGATCTTCCAGCGTATAGGTGTCGTCTCGGGCCGCTGTGCGCGCAGATAACCGTGCTTTTTGTTGCGTCTTTTTGGGGTGATAGTTGGGATCCAATTCAATCGGCTCAGCGTCTTGCGTGAATGCCAGCAGGGGGACTTCATGGCGGAAAACCGGATACCGGTCGACCCAGGGGAGCTTGTAGCCGGTGTCTATCAATGCTCGGCACTGTTCCAGAAAGGGACCCTCCACCAGGATATAATCCATCATCGTCTCACCGGTGATGTCCCCGCCCGGTTTGCCGGTCGCGGAGGGCATCAAACCAATGCTCTGCATTTTTTTCGCCCACTCGATATTGTGATAACCGCGTCGGCCAGGACGGCCGAAATGCGCTTGCCAGATATGGACCATTTCATGACACAGTGTCTGGCAGAGTTCTAGAAGGGGATATTTGGCAAAGTACTCCGGGTTGACGCCGAGTTCATCCACACATGTGGATTCCGCATTCACCCATCGCCCAATCGAGGTATACCCCATCACACGGCGCTGCCGCTGATAGGCAACGATCACCTTGGGCAGGTGGCCGTGGAACAACGCTTGATTAAAAAATTCATAGGCCTGTAGAATGGAGTTGTACGTTTCTGATGTGGGTGTACTTGCGTCGCTCATCCTATTCCCAGCCTCTCTAAATCCACACCAAAACTGGTTGATTGGATCATATGATCCAAAATTCCCATATAAAATATATAAATATTAAAAACACTTGTAATTACAATAAGTTATTGAATTAGGTTTGATGACTACCTGTAAAATAGTATCTTGAAATGACCCAAATGGATACATGCAGTCAAAGTTTTCGCGGTCGTTAAGCCATTGCTAGCAAAATTCATATGATCAATCTATCAAAATATTAGGATGTATGAGCTACGAGGCTGAGCTTGTTTAGCCAGCTAGCGAGGGGAGAAATGAACAGTCAGTTCGGCGTGTCAGCCGTGATTTCGTATTGACACGCTTTGTACTGAAAAGCGGAGAGTAGATTGGTGTTCGCAAATGGTGGGGGAGACATGCTTCACTTCCCTCCCATTACCCAGATGCAACTGGTTCATCATGCCGAGGGCGTTCTGCCTACTGCGTGCCTGCTTTCTCCGGCGCAATTTTTTCTTCTTTTAGGCTCGGTTTACTACTCCGCACGGCCTGTATTTGTATCACTGCCACAATCTGGAACATGCGGCCATGGGGATGATGCGAAATTATGTGGTTAGTTAACTTGGACAGGAGGAAATCCCGGATTATCGTGGAATTCGGGTCGCGGGATTTTCCTAGTGGCGCACGTCCAGCACTATCACCTGACCAATTGCAGACGCGGGACAACAATTCCATCCACAAGGAGGGGTTCCGGTCTAACCTTACGTGTAGACTTACTGATCCGGCGGAGTAATTGGCGGTGTTACCAAGCCTGTGAAATAGTATCCATAATCGAAACGATTGATAATTGTTTCAGGAAGCTCTGATTAATTCATTTCCGTCATTCCGGTATACACCGGAATCTATGTAAAAAAGATCTAGATTCTGGCTTTCGCCAGAATGACGAATTAATCAGAGGCTCCTTAAGATGTTTTCTTACCTGTTCAGATTGTCAACGCCAGGCTCAGATCAGGCATTGATGGATTTCAATGGTGGAATGGACAATTTCATCATGCTGTGCGAGTAAATTACGGACATGATCGGAGGTTAAGTTGGTGTCATGTGTCACCACGCTGAGGGCGCAGGAATATTTTTGTTTGCCAACACGCCAGACATGCAGATCGGTGACCCGGGTGTCGCCCTGTGCAGGTCCGGTTTCCACCGCCTCGCGGATCTCTTGGACGACGGGGTGATCCATCTCCCGATCGAGCAGGACCTTGCCGGTCTCCATGAGCAGATTTTTTGCCCAGACCGCCACCAGGACTGCGCCGATGATCCCCATGATCGGATCCAGCCAGGTCCAGCCGAAGATCCAACCGCCGAGTAAGGCAATAATGGCCAGGACCGAGGTGGCGGCATCTGCCAAGACATGGACGTAAGCGGATTTTAGATTCAGATCGTGATGGTGGGCGTGTTCATGATGATGGTGATGGTCACCCTGATCCGGGTGATCGTGGGCATGACCCAGAATGAGGGCAGAGACCACATTCACGACCAGACCGATGGCGGCGATAACGATGGCCTCCTGAAAATGGATGGGTTTGGGTGACAGGATGTGTTCCACGGATCCGAAGACCATCAGCGCGGCGACTCCCAGCAGGAAGATCGCACTGGCAAATCCACCCAGGATCTCGATTTTCCAGGTGCCAAAGGCAAAGCGTGGGTCATTGGCGTACCGGCGGGCAGCCGCATAGGCAAAGGCGCTCAGACCAATCGCCACGGCGTGGGAACTCATGTGCCAACCGTCTGCCAGCAAGGCCATGGAATTGAACCACCCGCCGGCCACAATTTCCACCACCATCATCACGGCGGTAATCCACATGACCGCGCGCGTGCTGCGTTCGGCTTTGTGGTTGTCGTCAGTATAGAGATGTTCGTGCTGCCAGACGCTCAGATCCTGTAGATGCATGGTTTATTCACTCTTATATATAGTTAGACGACTGTTTGTCGGCCGGTATGCTATTGCTTTTTTAAGCACAAAACCATCGGCATCGCAATAAACCGACGGTGGCGAACAAGGATAAAGCGGTTATCCCATAAAGAATACCCGGGCTTTATTCCTAAGAAAAAAATCCCTGAACTTTTTGCGCACAACCCCTATCCTAACACAAGCCCTTGCGGACAGCGGGTTATCCGTGTATTTTTCTCGGACAGATAAAAACAGGTTGGCAGATTCAAATTTTATGCAAGCGGGAAGGGCAGTGAACATCAATGGCTGGATGCGGCGGCGCCGGGCGTTTTTCGCCTTCATGCTGACCTTGACGGTATTGTTCAACACGGCTCACAGCGTAGCCGCCACCGTTTTCGCTTCTGCCGCCAAGACACAGACAACCCTGCAAGGTCAAATGCACCATCTCTCGTCGACGTGTTGTCAGCAGGACTCTCATGATCACAGTAACTGTTGTCAAGGTGCAGGGTGTACCTGTTTGGCACATTGCGCTTCGTTATGGTTAACTCAACACACACCGCTGCTGAATTACGTGCATTCTTCTCACGCCGTGTTATTTGCAGAGCAACTTCCCAGCCCAAACGTTTTTCCACCACCCCATCGGCCACCCATCGCCTAACCTCCCTCGACGTCCCAGTGCATCACTTGCACTAAACGATACATTGTTAATTGATATGCGCAGCGTCTGGTTGTGCACCGGTCTGCGCGACTTACTTCAGGAGTTTATGCGATGAAAAATCGTCGACGGACTTCGGTATCCACCGAAGTCATGAATGCTTCACGCCGTCGTTTCGTTCAGGGTCTGGCTGCCGGCGGCACTCTCGCGGGTCTGAGCCTGTTTGATCTGCCGGCCTGGGCCAAAGCGGGAACAACCAACACTACGGGTACCCGCCAGGTATTGCGAGGCACCGAATTCGATCTCGTGATCAGCGAAATACCGGTGAATTTCACCGGCGCGATGGGTGTGGCCACCGCAGTCAACGGCCAGATCCCGGCGCCGGAATTGCGCTGGCGCGAAGGCGATACCGTGACCCTGCGTGTCACCAACAAGTTAAAACAATCCACCTCGATTCATTGGCACGGCATCATTCTGCCCAATGCCATGGACGGCGTCCCTGGCCTGAGCTTTGCCGGGATCGCGCCAGGGGAAACTTTTGTTTATCGCTTCAAGGTCGGGCAAAGCGGGACCTACTGGTATCACAGTCATTCCGGCTTCCAGGAACAAACCGGCCTGTATGGCCCCATTGTGATCGAACCGCGCCAGCACGATCCGTTCAGGTACGATCGCGATTACGTGGTGCTGTTGTCCGATTGGACCGATGACAGTCCGGAGTTCGTGTATTCGCGCCTCAAAAAAATGGACGGATACTACAACTACGCCAAGCTGACTATGGGCGATTTTATTCGCGAAGCGAAGCAGAAGGGCCTGAGTGGCGCCTGGGCGGAACGCGCCATGTGGGATCAAATGCGCATGAATCCACGCGACCTCGCTGACGTGTCCGGTGCGACTTACACCTACCTCATGAACGGTGCGACGCCAGCGGGTAACTGGACTGGCCTGTTCAAACGCGGCGAAAAGGTGCGACTGCGCATCATCAATGGTTCGGCCATGAGCTTCTTTGACGTGCGTATTCCTGGTTTGAAGATGAGTGTCGTCGCCGCCGATGGTATCAACGTGCATCCGGTTGCTGTCGATGAATTCCGGATCGGTGTGGCCGAGACCTACGATGTGATCGTCGCGCCCCAGGACGATCGTGCCTACACCCTGTTTGCGCAATCCATGGATCGATCAGGTTATGTGCGCGGCACGCTGGCGCCGCGTAGCGGGATGCAGCCAGAAGTGCCATTGATGGATCCGGTGCCGAAATTGGGTATGTCTGACATGGGCATGTCCATGGACAGTATGGACATGTCAGGGATGGATATGTCCGGCATGAAAAAGGGAAGTGCGCAAGACATGAACGGTATGAACATGCCCGGGATGAATGCCAAGCCAAAGAGTGTGCCGGAAATGAAGTGCGGTGGCAGTATGAAGATGGACAAGCCGATGTCGACAAGCGGAAAGGACATGAATATGTCTGGTAGCAGCACCGGCGGCATGGTGAAAATTGCCGAGCACCCCGCGGCCGAATACGGTCCGGGTACCGCTATGCGTGCTGAGGAAGTCTCGACCCGCCTGGATGATCCGGGTGTGGGCCTGCGTCATAACGGCCGGCGTGTACTGACCTATGCGGATCTAAAAAGTCTTGATGGCTGGCTCGACCCGCGCGAACCGGGTCGCACCATCGAGCTGCACCTGACCGGCAACATGGAGCGTTACATGTGGTCGTTTAATGGCACCAAGTTTTCCGATGCCGAACCGATCAAACTTACCTACGGTGAGCGCGTGCGCATTGTACTGGTCAACGACACCATGATGGATCATCCCATTCACCTGCATGGGTTGTGGAGCGAAATCGAAAGCGCGGATGGTACGTTCCAGGCGCGCAAGCACACAGTAGTGGTCAAGCCTGGCCATGAAGTGCGTTATCGCGTGCTGGCCGACGCCAAAGGCCGTTGGGCCTATCACTGCCACCTCTTGTATCACATGAAAGCGGGCATGTTCCGCGAGGTACACGTGGCATGAACGAGCGCAGAACGAAGGAGAACACAATGAAGTTAAGAAATAGTTTGGCAGGATTGAGCCTGGTGTTCACGCTTTGGCTAAGCATGGCGGCACAGGCGCAGGACAACAGCAAGAACTGGCCGTCACCCATGCATGATGATGTCATTCTGAGTAAGTGGATGCTGGATCGCCTGGAACATCGAGAGACGCGTGACGGTAACTCGACTTACTGGGAGGGCCAGGCCTGGATCGGCGGCGATATCAATAAACTGTGGTTGAAGACGGAAGGCAGTCGGGTTAATGGCAAGACGGACGATGCCGAGCTCGAGGTGTATTACAGTCGTGCTGTTGCTGCTTTTTGGGACGCCCAAGTTGGGGTGCGGCATGAGTTTTCCACGGCGGACATGCCATCACGCGACTGGCTCGGTGTCGGGTTCGAGGGGTTGGCTCCATACC
>JBECKZ010000278.1:0-31509 GCA_040235555.1 Thiohalomonadales bacterium
GGTGAGTGTTTACCGTCTTATGGATATAATTATCCATCCCCCCGGCACCGCCTCTTTTCTGGACAAGGGTGACCAGTACATGATCTTCATCTGGGCCATCGTCTCTGCCATTATTTACGCGCTAGCCATGATTGTGATGACCTCGGAACGCTTGCGCGAAGCGCTCAAACAGCAACTGAATGAACTGGCACTCGCCAACCGGATAACCGATAATGCTCTGAGAGAACAGAAGAATTTCCTCACCATGCTGTCACACGAATTTCGGACTCCGCTGGGAATTATCAAGGCCAATGTCGACGCGATTTTTTCCGCGTCCCCGATGCGTGACAACTTCACTAAGGAAAGCCTGAACCGAATTACCAATGCCTCGACCAGGCTCACCTCACTGGTGGAAGGCTGTCTGAATGATGAATGGATTTCCAACGCCGTTGAACACGGCCAGCTCGAACTAAGTAAACTTGACCTGCGTCAGATACTCTCAGAACTTTGTGATGAATACCGGGTAAATTTCTCCTGTAACACTGCAACCCCTGTCATTTTTCAGGGAGACCGTTATCTGATCCCGATTCTTTTCTCCAGTTTGATAGATAACGCCAGAAAATATGCCTCGACCCCCGATGGAGTCAGTGTGAGATGTATTAAGCAGAGCGACCAGATCCTGATCGAAGTAGAAGACAACGGACCAGGTATCCCTGTTGAGGAACAGCAACACATTTTTGATAAATATTACCGTATAAGAAACGGTAATAAACGCCCAGGTACCGGGCTCGGGCTGTTTTTTGTCAAACGCATTACCGAACTGCACGATGGCGAAATTGAAGTCGAACAACGCAACGGTGCCTTGTTCAGAATCGTCCTTCCGATAGCGGGAGATGCAGCTTGAACAAGATTCGCGTGTTGCTTGTCGATGATGAGGAAGATTTTCGTACACCCATTGCCTCTATTCTCCGTGATCATGGTTTAGAGATCATGGAGGCAGGGACAGCACCCGAAATGGATAGGATTCTTGAACACCATAAACCGGATGTCATCGTGCTGGACGTCAACCTGCCGGGAGAAAACGGTTTCGAAATCACCAGTCGGTTAAAGCAGAATGATGATTACCGCATTATTATGCTCACCGCTTACGGTGAAGTCGATGACCGTATAGAAGGGATTACCCGGGGTGCTGATTATTACCTGTCGAAACCTGTTGACACCCGAGAATTACTGGCCGTTGTCAGGAATCTCTCCCGGCGTGGTGATGATATAAGTACCGTGCCAGCAAGCTGGGTACTCAATACAACAAACTGGACACTCACTACTCCAGACCAGCAAAACCATGGGTTGAGCAAATCTGAACTGCAACTACTGACTGTACTGGCTAAGAACCAGAGCAAGCCGGTTTCACGCAAAGCACTCTACTCTGCGCTTGGCCTGCAAGATTACGCACCCAATAGCCGCAGTCTGGATATCAATATCTCCCGTTTACGTAACCGTTTTACAAATAAAGAATACAGTATACCTATTAAAACGATACATAGTATCGGCTATCTGTTTAACGGAGAGATACTCATACAGACCTGATTATTGAGCATGCGACACCTCCATGTAAAAGCGATTCAGTTTCCTCTAAACAAACAGATTACCAGCACAAATTCTCAAAAACTGTAGACATGAGAGCAGTGAATTATCTCCTCGCCAATAGCCGCAGAAAATCGATGTCATTCGTGAAAGAAATCTGGGTCAAGCAATGAGATACCGGCAGAAACCAATGTTGTAAGGAATACGCATGAGCTGCGACCAAGCTTAAACAGGTATGGTATGGAGTGAATTGATCAGCGTGTTATCCAGTTGGTATGCCGCTTAATCATCCCGCCGCCGGTATTCGCCTTCAAGGGTATGTGAATCATCATGCGGGGGGCGCCGGTGTTGCCGGGAATGCGTCTGCATCTGAACTATCCAGCCACCGCGTTTCAGCAACCACAGTGCGAGCATTTTGCGTAAAGGAGGAATCATGAGTAAAAAACCGATACTGTCCGTGAAAAATCCCGGCGTCAGTAATAATGCCCCCGCAAAAAACAATAACATGCCTTCCAGCATACTGACTGCAGGTAGTTCACCGTGCTGCATCTGGCTCTGGACCTTCTGTAAAGTCGACAAACCCTGCTTGCGCAACAGGGCCACACCGATAGCGGCGGTGAGCAAAACGAGCAAAATGGTATTCAACGCGCCAATATGGCTGCCCACCTGGATCAGGAGGTACAACTCAAGAATCGGCACCAGGATGAAGATGGCAAGTCCGATGGGAAATAGTCGCATGTGCAGAAATGTCACTTTTTCAGATGGATTATCACTGTTATCTTTGGGCGCATGACACAGAACTCAAGCCCATACCTCCTTATATATGTCACCTGTGGCGATGAGGAGAATGCCCGACAAATTGCCTCGACGCTTGTGCAGGAACAACTGGCGGCTTGCGTGAATATCCTGCCCGGTATTGAGTCTGTTTATCGCTGGGAAGGCAAGGTAGAATCGGCCCCCGAATATTTATTAATGATCAAAACATGTCACGAAACATTCACGACTTTACGCGAACGTGTGTGCAAATTGCACCATTATGAACTTCCAGAGATTATCGCAGTCCCTATCGTTGCGGGCCTGGAACCCTATCTAGAGTGGATCACTGAATCGGTAACTCACCATGCATAAAAAAATTAAAATTATTGCCATTGCCTTTTTGCTCCTTTCCTTCATCACCTCTGTGTTCGCTGCTGACGACGAACCATTGCCTGGTGATCAGGCATTCAAATTCGAGGCTGTGGTCAAAGACAATCATGTGCTCGCCACCTGGACGATGGCGGATGATTACTATATGTATCTCGACAAGTTCCACTTCGAATCTGCAACGCCTGGCGTGACGTTGGGAACACCGGTCTTTCCCAAGGGCAAAATGCATAACGGTATCCTGCCCGATGGTAGCGAAGGCAATGTCGAGGTCTTCATGCACAGCGTTACCATCGATGTACCCATTACCAAAACCAGTGGCAAGGAACTGAAACTAATTGCTAAAGGTCAGGGCTGCGCGGAAAAACTCGGCATTTGTTATCCACCACAGAAACGGGAAAAGACACTGACGCTAGCCAGCGCAGACAGCAGCGCGGTCTCTTCCGTCAGCGCTCTCGGCGCCCAGCTGGGGCTTGGTAATAATGCCACTGACGAACCACTACCACCGGAACAAGCATACCAGTTTAATGCCGTTGCCAAAGGTAACGAGATCCTTGCCACCTGGACCATCGCGCCGGACTATTATATGTATCGCGACAAGTTCAGTTTCGAACCGAAGACACCCGGCCTGAAATTTGGCGAATTCAAAATTCCGCCCGGCAAGATGAAGCACGGCATCAAGCCCGATGGCTCGGAGGGCGAAGTCGAAACCTACATGCATGAAGTCACGATCACGGTGCCATTTACGCTCGCCAACAAAGTCGATGGCATCGAGTTTGTTGCCAATGGCCAGGGTTGCGCAGAGAAACTGGGTATCTGTTATCCGCCACAACATCGCACAACATTGATTTCTGTTGCCCAGACCGACACAGGTTCCTCATCGACGATCGGGGCAACCACACCCGCGCAGAAGCAGAGCACCGCGCCGGCTGAACAAACACCAACACCTGCAGCCAAAACAGAAACCCCGGCAGCAGGCAACGCCTCTATCTGGCATACCCTCGGCATCCTGGTGTTTGCCTTTTTCTCCGGTCTGGGTCTGACGTTCACGCCTTGCGTGTTACCGTTGTTACCCATCATCTCCAGCATCATTGCCGGTCAGGGCGAGAAGGTCACCAAGACCCGCGGCGGGTTTCTTGCGGCCATTTATGTCCTGGGCACCGCTCTGGTCTGGACCATTGCCGGCGCCGTCGCCGGCGCTTCCGGGCAACAATTACAAGCCTATACTTCATCGCCTTACTTCCTGGTACCCGTCGCCGTCGTGCTGCTATTGCTGTCGTTGGCCATGTTCGGGATTTACAATTTACAGATGCCCGCCAGTTTGCAATCCAAGGCCCAGGAAACTTCATCCGGTCTCAAGGGTGGCACCGTCATTGGCGTCTTTGTCATGGGCATCCTGGCCTCGGTGATCGCCGGCGCCTGTGTCTCCCCCATCCTGATTCTGAATCTGGGTGTGGCCATGCAGGCTCACGATGCTGTACTTGGCAGTGGGATCATGTTCCTGATGGCACTGGGTATGGGTGTACCGATCATCCTGATCGGGGTTGGTGCTGGCTGGCTCTTGCCCAAGGCCGGACTCTGGATGGATATCGTCAAGTATGTCTTCGGGGTCATGTTGATTGGCCTGGCCCTGTATATCCTGTCACTGATTCCATGGATTCCGGTTTTATATCTATGGGCGCCGTTCCTGATTGTCACTGGTGTCTATATGGGTGCCACCCGGTCGATTCCGGAAGGTACCAGCGGCTGGCGCACATTATGGAAGGGGTTCGGCATCTTCCTGGTCATCTGGGGTGTGTTAGCCTTGATTGGTGCCATGCAGGGAAGCCGGGATATTCTACAGCCGGTCCATCTGAGCGTGGGCGGAGGCAGTACAGCGATCGCCAGTCGCACCAACCCGGAAGCCATGTTTGAGCGCGTCCACAACCTCGACGAGATGAACGCGAAATTCGCCAGTGCCAAAGCAGCAGGCAAACCTGTCTTCCTCGACTACTACGCCACCTGGTGTACCGACTGCAATCTGATGAAAAAATCCGTGTTCAGTGACAACGGTGTCCAGCAATACATGCGCGATAACTACGTAGTGATCCAGGCCGATATCAGCGACCAGTTCGACAAACGCACCCAACCCATGAAAGACAAATTTGGCGTGTTTGGTCCACCGGCTTATTTGTTCTTTGATCGTCAGGGCAAACTGGTGAAAAAGGAATATGGCTTGCTCACGAAAGAAGAATTCCTGAATTGGGCAAAATCCACTGCACAGCACTAAACCCGAATCAGGGATTTGTGGATAGCGTTATATCCGATGAGTACTCGAAACCTGCATTATTGGGAAATATTTTAAAATGAGCAAAAAACGCAATACGCTGATTACACTGTTTGCCCTGGCCTGTTTTGCTGTCGGTGTAGGATTGTATATGATGGTGTTCCAGCCTGCGCCGACCAAAACCGTTACCGTTGGTCAGCAGGTTCTCAGCGTGATCAACAAACCCCGTCCGGATTTTTCTCTAAAGGATACCAGTGACAAGCAACATGACATCAAGGAATGGGACGGCAAGGTCATCCTTTTGAATTTCTGGGCGACCTGGTGTCCACCTTGCCGACGTGAGATACCGACCTTCATCAACACTTACGAAAAATACCACGACAAGGGACTCACGATAGTGGGCGTAGCCCTGGACACCAAACAAAACGCCATCGACTTCGTCGACCCCATGGGCATTAATTATCCAATCCTGGTCGGCGAACAAAATGGCATCGCCCTGACCCAGGAATATGGCAATAACCTGGGTGTTCTACCCTACACCGTGATCATCGATCGCAAGGGCGTCATCCGCCATACCGTCCGCCATGAGCTGACCCAGCAAGAGGTCGATAAGTTAATTACCCCGTTGTTGTGACCCCTGTCTCAATCTGTATCCTCTACAATCGTTTAAACGACTAAAAATCGGCTAAACTGTCGCTAATTTGTTGCGATCTTGCCGTTATCTGGACTTTTTCAAAAAAATCGGCGAAAATTCCTTATCGTTTATCAAAAAAATTTGCTGTAAACATTAGCGAACATGCATTGAATTGCAGCGATCTGGTTAATTATCTGGACTATACATGGCTAGCATTCTGGTAATTCACGGACCAAACCTCAATTTGTTGGGGACACGCGAACCGGAACATTACGGCAAGATCACCCTCCAGCAAATCGATGACAAACTGGCTGCCCATGCAAATGCAGCAGGCCACGATTTGCGCTCCCTGCAAAGTAATGCCGAACACGTGCTGGTGGATGCCGTGCAACAAGCAGGCAAGGATGACGTGGCCATGATCCTGATTAATCCTGCGGCTTTCACCCACACCAGTGTGGCCCTGCGCGATGCCCTGGCGGCAGTGAAGATTCCCTTCATTGAAATCCACCTGTCCAATGTGCACGCCCGAGAGGAGTTCCGCCAGCAATCGTACTTTTCTGATCTGGCGCTGGGTGTCATCAGCGGCCTGGGGCCAATCGGTTATGAACTTGCCCTGCAAGCCGCGCTGTCACGCTTGGCAAACTGAATACTGACAAGAGAAAATCAACATGGATATCCGCAAAGTTAAAAAACTGATTGAACTGCTCGAAGAATCCGGCGTCGCTGAAATTGAAATCAAGGAAGGCGAAGAATCCGTACGCATCAGCCGCCATGGCGTGATGGCTCCACCCGTTTATGCCCCACAACCTATGGTCGCACCTGCTGCTGTCGCGACACCTGCCGCAGCCGCACCGGCTGCCGAAGCCACACCCCAACCGGAAGAAATCAGTGGCCACGTGGTGCGCTCACCGATGGTCGGCACCTTCTATCGTGCCCCCAGTCCGGGCGCCAAACCATTTGCCGAGGAAGGCCAGTCGGTCAAGGTCGGCGATACACTTTGCATCATTGAGGCCATGAAACTACTCAATCAGATTGAGGCCGATAAGGCGGGCACCATCAAGGCTGTCCTGGTCGAGAATGGCCAGCCCGTGGAATATAACCAACCGCTGTTTGTCATCGAGTAAGTATCGTCATGATTGAAAAGATCCTCATTGCCAATCGAGGCGAAATTGCCTTGCGCATTTTGCGCGCCTGTCGCGAGCTGGGTATCAAGACCGTGGCTGTACACTCCGAGGCTGATCGCGATCTCAAACATGTGCGCCTGGCTGATGAATCCGTGTGTATCGGACCGCCGCCCTCCGCGGAAAGTTATCTCAACATCCCGGCCGTGATCAGCGCCGCCGAAGTCACCGATGCTATTGCGATCCATCCGGGTTACGGATTCCTGTCGGAAAATGCTGACTTCGCCGAGCGCGTCGAGGAATGCGGATTCGTGTTTATCGGGCCGCGCCCGGAAACCATTCGCCTCATGGGCGACAAGGTGTCTGCCATCAAGGCCATGAAAGCCGCGGGTGTCCCCTGTGTCCCGGGTTCTGATGGACCATTGGGCGAAGATGATGAAGAGAATCTGCGCATCGCCCGCCAGATCGGCTATCCCATCATCATCAAGGCCGCCGGCGGTGGTGGTGGCCGTGGCATGCGCGTGGTGCACACGGAAGCGCATCTGTTAAATGCAATCAACCTGACTCGTGCCGAGGCCGGTGCCGCCTTCAACAATCCTACCGTCTACATGGAAAAATTCCTGGATAATCCGCGCCATATCGAGATCCAGGTACTCGCAGACGGTGCAGGCCACGCCGTGCACCTGGGTGAACGTGACTGTTCCATGCAGCGTCGCCACCAGAAGGTGATCGAAGAGGCGCCCGCACCCGGCATAACCAAGGAGATGCGCAAACGCATTGGAGAGCGTTGTGCCAATGCCTGTAGCGAAATCGGCTATCGCGGTGCCGGTACTTTCGAGTTTTTGTACCAGGACGGTGAGTTCTATTTCATTGAAATGAACACCCGCGTGCAGGTAGAACACCCGGTGACTGAACTGGTCACCGGTGTCGACATCGTCAAGGAACAGATCCGTATTGCTTCCGGCGAAGGCATGAGTGTGCAGCAAAGTGACGTGATCATCCGCGGCCATGCCATCGAGTGTCGGATCAACGCTGAAGACCCGCGCACCTTTATGCCCTCACCCGGGACGATTACTGCCTATCATGCCCCGGGTGGACCCGGTGTCCGTGTCGATTCGCACATCTACGATGGATATCGCGTGCCGCCTTACTATGACTCCATGATCGGCAAACTGATCACCTATGGTGAATCCCGCCAGGCCGCCATCGCGCGCATGCGGATTGCCCTGTCGGAAATCGTGATCGAAGGCATCAAAACCAATATTGCCCTGCATCAGGATCTCATGCGCGATACCGGGTTTATAACCGGCGGTTTCAATATCCATTACCTGGAAAAACGTCTGGCCGATCTGCAATAAAAAAAGCGGTGCTACGCACCGCTTTTTTATTTTTCATTATCGCGACATGTCAGGGTGTTTCCAAATACGCCAGTGTCCGTTCCGCAAAACCAGCACCAACCCCTTCATAATAGTTATATACAAAATCAGCGCCGGCTTTTTTAAATAATTCCAGCTCTTCAGTAAACAAAGCTGTGGCGGTAATCGTGCCAGTGAAATTCAGTTGCCGCAGCTGTTTGATTGCCAATAATTTGGCCTCGGGTTCCGGCATCGACAGTAACACGGCGTGTACACCTTCGAGATTGAGATGCGACCACAGGCCTGGGTCTTCAGCATCGGCATACAGTACCCGCCGTCCCTGTTTGAGGTGTTGCTCTACCTTGCCCAAATCGGAGTCCAGACCAATCACGCGATGATGATGCAGAACTAATTGATCGTAAGCACCGGTACCGACCCGGCCCATACCCATGATGACAATATGCGAGTGGCCGAGGTTAATCGGTTCATCATCAGGATGACGATGTTCAGACTCAAAACGATGCAACCATTTTTCCATGCGTGCATAAAGTTCATGTGCGTGGCGATTTAACGGCGCAGCAATCACAAACGACAGCGCAACCGTCAGCGCCAATAAAACCATCCAGTCTGCATTTAACCAGCCATGACGCACCCCCATATTCGCGATGATGAGACCAAATTCGCTGTAGGTAGCGAGTGACAGTCCGGCGAGAAAAGCAGTACGTGCGCGTAACCGAAACAACAGCAGGACAAAGAAAAACAAAATTGCCTTGATTGGCAGGAAACCGGTCAGCCAGACAGCGTGTTCGAGGGTTGCCAAGGTCGGATGACCAGATAAACCGATCTGTAAAAAGAAGCCAACCAGCAAGACTTCCTTGAGTCCCCACAGGGCATTAGCCAGTTCCACCGCGCGTTTGTGGCCGGAAAGCATGACACCCAGCAATAAAGCACCAAGTTCAGAACTCAACCCAACGTATTCAAAACTCGCCCCGCCGATGACCAATGCAAGTAATAAACCATACAACACGATCAATTCACCGTGCCCACTGAGATCCAGCAGCCGGTAAAATACCGGACGCAAGAGCAGGATACCGAACAGACCCAGGGCCCACAGCGAGGGCGCGTTACCATTGGCCACGCTGAGAATTGCGACAGCCACCAGGTCCTGCATGATCAGAATGCCGATTGCGACACGCCCATGAAAGGCGCGTAACTCGCGTTTACTTTCCAGTACCTTAGCCGCCACCACCGTGCTGGAAAACGACAACGCGATCGCAATCAACACTGCCAGTTCCCTGGAAATTCCGGTGATCTTCATCAGCAACAGTAGGAGCAGGGCAACGACGATCAGCATATGTAAAAGCGATCCCGCGACTACCTCAAGCCGGATCAGGCTTTTCAAACGCAACTTGAGTCCAACACCGAACAGCAATAACAGCACCCCGGCATGTGCGACCTGCTCGAGGATAGGATGTGATTCATACCCCTGCGCACTGAGCAGAAAACCTGCCAGCAAGTAACCTACCAATGGCGGTAAGCCCAGCAGGCGCATGAACAAACCCAATACGAAGGCAAAACCCAGCCATAACGATGCGGTTAACATCTTTCACTCCCTGTTGCAGCGATATTGCGGCGAGAGAATCCAAAGCCAATACTGACAAATATTGCCAGTCAGCCTACTGGAGTTCACCTGTCAAGAAAAGGGTCAATAGTTTATCAAGGGGGGTGTTGAAAACATGACTGTCCTGCAGTATCAACCTTTACAGCACAGAAAACAGAAAACCCCGCGGTGGAGTAATGACGCCGCGGGGTTTATCAGTTTCGACCAGGTTGACTGTGCGGGTGTAGCTTATTCAGTTTCGTATTGGGCTTTTTCGTCAAGGCATTTCATGACAGCTTCATACTGATCGGCAGCACCCTGAGCCTGGGCTTGTTGTTCACAGGCCTTAATCGCTGCTTCTGCTTCTTCATTGGCAAACACGGCTGTACTGGATAATCCTAAAATACTTGCAGCGGCAAGCAGCATCACAAATTTACGCATCGCGGTATAACTCCTTGGAAAAGTCGATCGACTTGGATATTACGGTACTGGTTCGACACCTACGGACTGGAACCTTCCTGATCAAAGTAGATGGGGATATCGGAATTGTGAAACGGATTTTTTCGCGCTTCACCATCAGATTCTTTCATCAACATCTGCTGTTGAATTCGAACAAAAACAACACTGGAACCAACCCCGCAAAGCGCAACACAAACAGTCACTGCAGGTCACCGGTAAAGCATACGTGTAAAACTTCACCTTGGATCCAGCGCAGTGTAAGCTACCGTTCGCAAACACCTAATTGGCAAATACGGGAAGACCACCTAGACACATGCCCTGGCTCCAATTGAAATGTTCGACCCAACCCCAGTACGTTGACGAGTTATCCGAGT
Organism: Thiohalomonadales bacterium; assembly: GCA_040235555.1. Lineage (GTDB taxonomy): Bacteria > Pseudomonadota > Gammaproteobacteria > UBA6429 > Thiohalophilaceae > RI-92. Next base: position 10,516 of record JBECKZ010000278.1, read on the forward strand.
GGCTGAGTACCCATGGCGCCCTCTCCGTGACCTACGAAGATGCCGCCGATCAACCACTGTATGAACCGCCGCTGGGACAAACCCCCTTGTGGCAACATACTGTCGTGACCGGCCTGTTCGAGGCAAATACTGATATCGATGCCTTGTGTCAAACACTGCAACAACACGCAGCTAACAACATCGACCAACTTCGCGTTGAAATCCTCGAAGACAAAGACTGGGTGCGCGAATGGATGACCCGTTACCAACCCATGCAATTCGGGCAATCGCTGTGGATTGTACCCTCGCATCACACCCCGCCAGATCCTGATGCCGTCAACATCCTGCTCGACCCCGGCCTGGCCTTCGGCACCGGCACCCATCCAACCACGGCCATGTGCCTGCGCTGGTTGGCAACCCATCCACCCCGCGAGCAACTCGTTGTGGATTATGGTTGCGGCTCCGGGATCCTGGCGATAGCAGCGGCCAAACTAGGGGCAAAACACGTGATAGCCGTGGACAATGACCCCCAGGCCCTGCTGGCCACAACCCGTAATGCCGAACACAACCAGGTCTCAGACACCATCGAGTGCCAGGGGGTGGAGCCGCCGCTGTCAGTTAAATGTGATATCCTGCTTGCCAACATCCTCGCTGGGCCGTTGATCAGTCTGGCCTCGCATTTTTCCGAATTTGTCCGCCCAGGTGGTAACATAGTGCTTTCCGGCATCCTGGCCGAACAAGCCGAAAATGTACGACACATCTATGAAACCTGGTTCAATTTTCAAGCCACGCAACAGCAGGACGATTGGGTATTGCTGAACGCAACCCGCAAGCCATAGTCATTACAGCATGTATACCCAGTGCCCCCATTGCCAGACCTGTTTCCGCATCGCCGAGGCCCACCTCAAGGTGGCCAACGGTAAAGTCCGGTGCGGCAGTTGCCAGGAGGTCTTTGATGCAACCCAACACCTGTTCAAGAACCTGACGGATCGCGAACCCATCACCGATTTCAACCAGCCAGCGTCACCTCCACCACCGCGGGTGAGCCCAAAACCCAGCCCCTCGACTCGCGAACCGATCACCGACGCTCAACGACGCCCGACACCACCGGCCAGCCCGAAACCACGCCCGACCGCGTCGGATCACATCGATTTATCCAGCCGTCCTGCTACGCCAGAGCAAACGCTGGAGGAAGTTCGTCGCGAACGTGCAAAAACCCCTGACCAGGGGCACTTCATGGAATCCGTGGTCGGCAATGACCGTTACAACGATCTCGACCAAATGGGTGCAATCAGCATTCCGGGAGAAATCGACTTCGGCGACTCCTTTATTAAATTTCCCGAGGACAAGAAAGAGGATTCACCTGCTACCAAACCGGCAGACTCAGACAACCAGCGCACCCCTTATGAAGATCTGGAAAGCAAGGAAACCGCTGCAACCACGGCCGATCACGATTCCATCCGGGATTTTTACGCGCAAGTTGATGCACAACTTGGTAAGGATGAGGATCTCGATAGCCGCTCTCAACTCGATAAGGACATCGATGAATTACTGGCATTTGCCAAGGGCCTGGATCTCGACGACCAACCGACGCTAGCCGAGCAAACCAAACCGGCTGCAAGTGAAGACCAACAGCCTCAGCAAACTGCTAACGAATTTGAAGAATTCGATTTGCAGGCCATCGCGGATTTTGAGAAGGAGCTGGACGCCACCAGCACCGGGGTGTTTGCCGCACAAGAGCTTCAGGCCGAGCCATCTGGCAGTAAAGCGGTTGCTACTGACAAAGCCGCAACCAAGGACAACAAACCTGATGCACCTGTCGAAGCAAAATCTCACCCCGCCATGGAAGTTGAGTTACCGTCCGCGAACGAATCGGCCGATACACATCAGGCCGAACAGTTTACAGCAGACGAATTACCATCCGCCGACGAAGACATACCACTGGCCCTGCGCCGTTCATTGGATAGCCTTAATCAGCTACCTCAACGCTCGCTTGGACAAACGTTGTTATTACTGCTGGTGATCGTGGTGCTAATCGCTGGTCTCGGTTTTCAAATGGTAATTTTCCATAGCGTCGAACTGGCACACAAGTTTCCGAATCTGATCCCGGTACTCAACAAGGTCTGCAATCAAGTACCATGCCGCTATAGCGGCAGAGTCGATGTGAGCCAAATTAAACTCATCAGCCGGGATGTACGCAGCGATCCCAAGCAACCCAATGCCCTGCTAATCAGCGCAACCTTTGTCGATCAGGCGCCCTTCGATCAACCCTATCCCAATATCTTGATTACACTGTATGACCTGGGCGGCAATGTCGTGGCCAGTCGCCGCTTTACCCCGCAGGAATACCTGGAGAGCATGTACAATCGTTTTTTACTCATGGAGTCCGGTACCCCGGTGCGCATTACTCTGGCCGTGCTCGATCCAGGTAAGGATGCAATCAATTTCGAGTTCTCTTTCCAGTAACATTTGGTGCAGCACCTGCAGGAAGGTGCAAACTTGTGGTGCAGGCAATTGGATCACAAAAAATCGCGTATTTCAGCTTTAACCAAATCATCGGTGCAGGTATGATCGTCCTCCCTTAACGGGCAGAACACCAAATAATACGAAATGCGAATAGGAACATACCAGTTACCCAACAACCTGATCCTTGCGCCGATGGCTGGCGTCACCGATCGCCCGTTCCGCCAATTATGTCGCAATATGGGTGCCGGGATGGCTGTGTCCGAAATGGTGTCATCCAATTCCCTACTGTGGGGCAGCACCAAAACCCAGCGCCGCGCCAACCATGAAGGTGAGACTGAACCCAAGTCCGTGCAGATTGCCGGTGCCGATCCCAGAATGATGGCAGAGGCCGCGCGCTACAATGCCGAGCAGGGCGCTCAGATAATCGATATCAATATGGGCTGCCCGGCCAAAAAGATCTGTAATGTCATGGCCGGCTCTGCCCTGCTACAGGATGAAACGCTGGTGGCGGATATTCTCAAGGCTGTCGTACAAGCGGTTGATGTACCAGTGACATTGAAAATTCGCACCGGCTGGGACAGTCAACACAAAAACGCGGTGACAGTGGCCCGCATTGCCGAAGACGCTGGCATCCAGGCACTGGCGATTCATGGCCGCACTCGCGCAGATCAATACACCGGTAGTGCCGAGTACGACACCATCGCGCAAGTCAAGCAAAAAATTCACATCCCGGTGATCGCAAATGGTGATATAACTTGTCCCGAGAAAGCCAAGTTTGTGTTAGAGTACACTAGCGTCGATGCAGTGATGATCGGACGCGCAGCGCAAGGACGGCCGTGGATATTCCGCGAAATACAACACTATTTAGAAACAGGCGAACGATTACCTGAGCCGTCGCCCCAAGAAGTTCGCGATATCCTGATTGGACACCTGGAAAACTTGTATGAGTTTTATGGCGAATTTGCTGGCGTGCGAATTGCACGTAAACATATCAGTTGGTACAGCAAAGGCCAACCACACGGCGCCGCTTTTCGCCAGATAGTAAATCGAGTAGACACAATCGAGCAACAGTTACAATTGACCCATGATTTCTTCAACAACTTACAGCCCAGGGAGGAGTTAGCAGCATGACGGACACGGTATTGGCAATGCCTATGGATGACGAGACCCAAGAACAGTCCAACCGTCCTCAAACCGCCCTACGCGACAGCGTAAAACAAACCATGGATTTGTATTTGAAACAGTTGGATGGCCACTCGGCCGGCCAGTTGTATCAAATGTTTTTACAGGAAGTTGAAACGCCGTTACTGGAAATAGTAATGGCCTATGTTCGCGGTAACCAAAGCAAGGCCGCTGAACTGCTGGGTATCAATCGCGGTACCTTGCGCAAAAAATTAAAAATGTACGGATTGCACCAATAAACGGATCCTGACAATAAGTAGCGCAGGGGGAGGAACCCATTTCGGGTGAAGCCGATTCCTGCTTCACCCGACTGCGCTGCAACTTCCCATTACCCATTCTGTTAAGGAACACGGCCGATCATGAACACGATCCAGCGCGCCCTGATCAGCGTGTCGGATAAATCCGGCATTGTTGAATTCGCTCAGCAACTGCATCAGCAATTCAAGGTGGAAATTCTGTCTACCGGCGGCACTGCAAAACTGCTTGGCGATAATGGTGTACCGGTGGTCGAAGTGTCGGAGTACACCGGCTTTCCGGAGATGATGGACGGCCGGGTCAAGACCCTGCATCCGAAAATTCACGGTGGCCTGCTTGGACGTCGCGGTACCGACGACGCGGTCATGGCCGAACACGGCATTGGCCCCATTGACCTGGTAATCGTCAACCTGTATCCATTCCAGCAGACCGTCGCTAAACCCAATTGCGATCTGGAGACCGCCATCGAGAATATCGATATTGGTGGTCCGACCATGCTGCGCGCTGCCGCTAAAAATCATCGTGACGTCGCCGTCGTGGTGAATGCCAGTGACTACCCGCGCGTACTCGAGGAGATGCAAAACAACCAGGGGGCAGTGAGTGATGCAATGCGTTTTGATCTGGCGGTGAAGGTCTTCGAACACACGGCCAACTACGACGGGGCCATTGCGAATTTCCTCGGCGCTATACACAGCGATGGCAGCAAAGAACAACTGCCGCGCACGTTCAACACCCAGTTCAAAAAAGTGCAGGCCATGCGCTATGGCGAGAACCCGCATCAGCCCGCCGCATTCTATATAGAAGAGAATCAAGTCGAGGCCTGTATTGCTACAGCCAGGCAGATTCAGGGCAAGGAATTATCCTACAACAACATTGCCGACACCGATGCTGCGCTCGAATGTGTCAAACAATTCAGCGCCGATCCTGCCTGCGTCATTGTCAAACACGCCAATCCCTGCGGTGTGGCCATTGGTAACAACTTGCTGGAGGCCTATGACCGCGCCTACAGCACCGATCCAGAATCCGCCTTTGGCGGCATTATCGCCTTCAACCAGGAACTGGACGGCGACACCGCCAAAGCGATTGTCGAGCGCCAGTTCGTGGAAGTGATCATTGCCCCCAGCATCAGCGACACGGCCGTCCAGGCTGTGAGTGAAAAGAAAAACGTACGCCTGCTCAGCTGTGGCAACTGGACCGATCAGCACGTCGCGCGGCTGGACTTCAAGCGGGTCAACGGTGGTCTGCTGGTGCAGGAAGCCGATCTGGAGTTATACAAGGAATTAACTATCGTCACCTCGCGCCAACCCAGCGAACAGGAAATGCAGGATCTGTTGTTCAGCTGGAAGGTGGCGAAGTTCGTGAAATCCAACGCCATCGTCTATGGCAAGGACAACATGACTATCGGGGTCGGCGCCGGTCAGATGAGCCGCGTCAATTCTGCACGCATCGCAGCGATCAAGGCCGAACACGCTGGTCTCGAAGTCAAAGGTGCGGTGATGGCCTCCGATGCCTTCTTCCCGTTTCGTGACGGTATCGACCAGGCGGCACAAGCCGGCGTCACTGCGGTCATCCAGCCGGGTGGCTCCATGCGCGATGAAGAAGTGATTGCTGCAGCGAACGAACATGGCATGGCGATGGTGTTTACCGGCATGCGCCACTTCCGCCATTAGGGCTACTACTAGAATTCGCTGAGGTCGCGCTGACTGCGTTGGAACGATACTCACCAATTTGCCGGGAGCAAATTAGAACACGCGAAGCGTGGCCCGAAGGTCAAAGCACAGGGATGTGCGAGGTAGAGCAATGCAGGAGCAATTGCCGAGAGTGATCATCGACCTGATCGAATTCTAGAAGTACCCCCCTTATTTCTCACAACCCTGGCTGATCGGCGCTTTTTCGTCGACGCCTTTGGTGATGGTAAAGGTGTCCGTCACGTTACCCGTGGCAGTCAGATACCGCGCGGTCAGGGTCTGGTCCTGAATATCGAGAATCAGGGCACCCGGGTCGGCTGAGGTTTCAACGATCGCCGGTAGTGGGTGCTCGACCCTGTGCCCTTCGCCCGAGGAACCTTCCACGATATACATAGTGCCAGCATACGGACTCAATCCGGTGTGCGCCTTACGGTAATGCGTAACACCCCTGTCATCTCTCTCACCCTTGTCCTTGATCATCCACGGCTTGAAGGTCGTGGACACACCATAGTGGCAATCGATTAACGCCGTGCGTTCGTAATCATGGCTGTGACCACTCAGGACAAGATCCACACCTGCTTTATCCAGGATGGGTGCCAGGTTCTGCCGGACCTTCACCATCCGCGCGGCACTGTCATTCGGGTTGTCCGAGCGGTGTGTGCCCGAGGTATACGGCGGATGATGAAAATCGACAATGATCCAGTCCTGCCGGGTTTGTGCCAGATCCTGTTTTAACCAGGCCAGCATCGGACTGGTCTTGGACAAATCGCCATGCTCCGAATCCAGCATCACGATATGCGTTCTTGCATAATCAAAAGAGAAATAGGCCTTGTCATGTGAGGCCAGACCACCCAACTCACCATTCAGCGGCCGATCGAAAATACGATAGAAGGCCCAACGTCGCGCATCGTGATTCCCGAAAGCCGGCCACACGGTGATATTTTTCAGGTAATTGCCAAACGGCTGGAAAAACCCACTCTCGTACTGCGCATTGGTACCGTTAGGATAGGCGTTGTCCCCGGTGGTCAAGATAAAATCCAGCAGCGGTCGGCCAGGACGCATGTGTGACTCTAGCCACTGATAGCTATTCTTGCTCACCGCATCATGCGCGTGAGGCTCGCCCGGATCACCGAGGACCAAAATGCGGGTTGGCGTCTCGCTGCCAATCGTTGGCGACGTGTGGAACCATTCCGCTTGTGGCATCAGCCATTTGCCGGCCTGTTTGACACGATAGTAATAACGACTGTATGGCTGCAATCCGTGCAGGACAACACGATGGTTTTGACGGCCTTTGGTTTCATGTTGTACCAGGGTAAGCTGATCCGGTTGAACACCATAATAAACTTCCCCCTTACCCGCCTCGGTCGTACTCCAGCGAATATTGATTCGATCGGTTCCCGCCATTTGCAGGTAAGGTGCACGGTTACCGTCGACCTGACTTTCACTCAAGGCAATGGTAAACCAGGTCACCGCGGCAGCGGCGATTAATAATACGAAGCCAATTAGTAACTTCGGCCAAAACCGTTTACGTGTGTGCTTTTCTGTCACTTTGATAACCTCAGGACATCCTATATACTTTTGGCTGTTCGTTTATTCTGCAGTAGTCCACTTGGTTTTCAGTACACCAGCTGGCACAGTGGAACTTCTAACACCTGACCCTGTCTTTTGAGGGCAGGGAAATTCGTTGTGAAAAGGCACGATGTCATTTACACAACCACATAGATTGAGTGCCGGGCAAGCTGATCATCGAGTCTTACCCATTCTTTAAATTAATATACCTGCTTCACCCCAGAAAAGGTTAAAAACTGAATGTTTGTCAATTTTTTCGGAAGAATGTTTCGCCGTATCCCCACCTTATTCCAGTTCATCCTTGCTATTACTGCCCTGACCATCGTTATCCTGTTCGGAATGCGGGTGATTTTCTGGTTCATGTTTCATAACCCGGCTGATCCCTTACCCACCAATGACCTGCTCTATGCCTTTTATCTCGGGACCAAGTTCGATCTGCGCCTGACGCTGTACGTATTGTTACCGTTGTTTTTTCTGGGTGGCATCAAGTGGTTCGATCCGTTCCGCAATCGCGTCAGTCGCTACGTCTGGTTGATCTATCTGGTCCTGGCCGCCGCCACGGTACTGGTGTTTTATCTGGTCGATTTCAGTAATTATGCCTACCTGCACGAACGCGTAAATGCCACCATCCTGCGCTTTTTGGATAACTTCCACACCTCGGCGCAAATGGTCTGGCAATCTTATTCGGTCATCCCCTGGAGCCTGGCCGTGATTGCCCTGGTCGCCCTGGATGCCTACGTGGTCAACTTTTTACTGAAATATTTCCATAACCACCAAACCCCTCACTTGAACCGCTGGCATAAAGCCTGGGTCGGTCCCCTGGCCTTCTTCATTTTCATCTTTGGCATGTTTGGGAAGTTTTCTTATTACCCCCTGCGCTGGAGTGATGCCTTCTTTAGCACCTATACCTTCGCCGCCTCCGTTGCCACTAATCCAGTGTTGAATTTCTTCGATACCATGAAAAATCGCTTCGTGCTGGCAGACCCGGCACAGGCCCGCAAATATTATGATGTAGTCAGCCAGTACCTTGGCGTCGACAAACCGGACAAGCAAACACTCGATTACACCCGGCACATTCCTGCCAAACCCGATAAGATGAATCCCCCGCCAAATATCGTCATGGTGTTTCTGGAATCCTTTGCCGGTTACAAGACCGGCATACTGGGCAACCCGCTCAAGCCGACACCCTACATTGATAACCTCGCCAACAATGGGATCCTGTTCACCAACTATTTCGTACCGGCCGTGGGGACCGCGCATTCTGTGTGGGCCATGCTCACCGGCATCCCGGACGTGGAAACCCATAAAACCTCCACCCGTAACCCGTTGGCGGTGGACCAGCACACCATCGTGAATGCCTTTCAGGGTTACCAGAAATACTATTTCATCGGCGGCAGCGCCAACTGGGCCAATATCCGTGGCGTGCTGCAACACAACATTAAGGACCTCAGTCTGCACGAAGAGGGCGATTACACTTCGCCGCGCATGGATGTGTGGGGGATCGATGACCTCAGCCTGTTCCTCGAGGCCAATAAGGTATTCAAGAAAAAAACCAAGAAACCGTTCTTTGCCATCATCCAGACTGCCGGCAACCACCGGCCGTTCCACATTCCGGAGAACGATTACGGCTTCAAGCGTCAGCATCTGAGCCAGGCCGTCCTGAGCAAAAACGCGTTTTACAATGATGCCGAATTCAATGCCTTCCGCTTCATGGATTACAGCGTGGGCTACTTTATCCAGCAGGCGAAGAAGGAGCCGTATTTCAACAATACCATCTTCGTGTTCTACGGCGATCACGGCATCACCGACTATGCTGGTGCCTTCAGCAAGCCCTGGCTGACCCCGACCAAGCTGAGCGGCATGTATACACCGTTGATCATCTACGCGCCGGATCTGCTCAAGCACAAGGTCGTTACCAAAATTGCCAGTGAAGTGGATCTGTTACCGACCATGGCTGGCCTGGCCGGGGTGAAATACGATAACACCACCCTCGGCCGCGACCTGTTCGATCCCCGCTATGATGATCGCCGCGACGCTTTCACCATTACCCACTACCATGTTCCGGAGATCGGCCTGTTGAACAAGGACTATTACTACATGACCTTTGCCGATGGCCGCGACCCGCGCCTGTTTGCCCTGAACGACAAAATCTTCGATAACAAAAACCTGTTAACGCAAAAGCCGGAAGTGGCCAAGCAGATGCACGACCTGACCGTGGGCATCTACGAGACGTCCAAGTACATGCTGTACCACAACAAAAACCCGCTAGTGAAAGAGACGCAGTGATCACAGCTTGATCTGCGGCGCTGGGCTAGGCATATTGCCTCCCTTTTTTAACAAATAGCGGATAAGCAATGAAGGTACTGATCGTCGGCAGCGGAGGGCGCGAACATGCGCTGGCCTGGAAAGCGGCCCAATCCACCCAGGTGGACAAGGTTTACGTGGCACCCGGTAATGCCGGTACTGCCGGAGAAGCTGGGGTGGAAAATGTGCCGATCGGGGCCGAAGACATCAGCGCCCTGCTCCACTTTGCCAAAGAGGCCCAGGTCGGCCTCACCATCATTGGTCCCGAAGCGCCGCTGGTCGCCGGGATCGTGGATCAATTCGCCGCCCAGGGCCTGCGCTGTTTTGGCCCCAGCCAGGGCGCCGCCCAACTGGAAGGCTCCAAGGCCTTCACCAAGGATTTCCTGGCCCGTCACCACATCCCAACCGCGGCCTATCAGAACTTCACAGACCCCGAGGCCGCCATCGCCTATATTCGCCAGCAAGGTGCTCCCATCGTGGTCAAAGCCGATGGCCTGGCTGCCGGCAAGGGCGTCATCGTCGCTATGACCGAAGCCGAGGCCATCGCCGCCGTGCAGGACATGCTCGCTGGTAATGCCTTCGGCGAAGCCGGGCACCGAGTGGTCGTCGAGGAATTTTTGGAAGGGGAAGAAGCCAGCTTCATCTGCATGGTCGACGGCCAACATATCCTGCCCATGGCCACCAGCCAGGACCATAAACGGGTGGGCGAAGGCGACACCGGACCCAATACCGGCGGCATGGGTGCCTATTCACCGGCGCCAGTGGTCACACCGGCGATCCACGACCGGATCCTGCGCGAAGTCATCGAACCCACGGTGCAAGGCATGGCTGCCGAAGGCCATCCCTATACCGGCTTCCTGTATGCCGGCCTCATGATCACGGCGGATGGCAGCCCCAAGGTCATTGAATACAATGTCCGCTTCGGCGACCCGGAGACCCAGCCCATCATGCTACGGCTCAAGTCGGATCTGGTCAGCCTGTGCGAAACCGCCCTCGATGGCGAGCTGGACAAGGTTACGGCAGATTGGGATATGCGAGCCGCCCTGGGGGTAGTCATGGCCGCCGGCGGTTACCCCGGTACCTATGAAAAACACAAACCCATCAGTGGGCTAGATGATGCCGGGAACAGCGACGTGAAAGTGTTTCATGCGGGCACCACGTTGCAAGATGGTCAGATCCTCACCAGTGGCGGGCGCGTCTTGTGTGTCACCGCCCTGGGGCACAGCGTTTCTGAGGCCCAGGCGAAGGTCTATGCCCGGATCGCGCAGATTCAATGGGATGGCGCCTACTACCGTCACGATATTGGCTATCGTGCCATCGCCCGCGAACAGTCCTGACAGCAAACAACTTTCCTGTTTTGCTGAGTTTTTCAGGGGGGAGAGACGCCAACTGCTTATTTGAGTAAAATGAGCGGCTCACTTTTTGGGGCTGGTCAATAAATAAACAATACGTGACGTACCAGCGATCGACTAATTTTGCTTTTGAATATTGTTAAGGAGTACTCATGTCCAAGAAACATCCCGTGATCGCTGTGACCGGCTCATCCGGCGCGGGTACCACCACGGTCAAAAATGCCTTCGAGCACATTTTCTTTCGTGAGAAGATCAATCCGCTCATTATCGAAGGTGACAGTTACCACCGCTACGATCGCCAGTCCATGAAGAAGGCCATCGACGAATACACCACCAAGGGTAAGCAGATCAGTCACTTCGGCCCGGAAGCCAACCACTTCGATACCCTGGCGGAAACCTTCATGACCTATGGCGACACCGGTCGCTGCAAGCGCCGTTACTACCTGCACAGCCCGGAAGAAGCGGCGGAACACAATGCACGCCTGGGCACCAGTCTCGAACCCGGTCAGTTCACGCCGTGGGAAGACATTAACGAAGACACCGATCTGTTGTTCTACGAAGGACTGCATGGTGGTGTGGTAGACGGTGACGTCGATGTGGCAAAACAGACTGACCTGCTGGTTGGCGTCGTGCCTATCGTCAACCTGGAGTGGATCCAGAAGATCCATCGTGATAATGCCCAGCGTGGTTACTCCGCCGAGGCCATTGTCGATACCATCCTGCGCCGCATGGATGATTACGTGCATTACATCACCCCGCAGTTTTCGCGTACCGATATCAATTTCCAACGTGTTCCCACGGTGGACACTTCCAATCCGTTCATCGCCCGCGATATTCCAACCCCAGATGAAAGTTTTGTGGTGATTCGTTTCCGCGATCCGGTTGGCGTGGATTTCCCGTTCCTGCTGAACATGCTGAAAGATTCCTTCATGTCCCGCCGTAACACCCTCGTAGTGCCAGGCGGTAAGATGGGCTTTGCCATGGAGCTGGTACTCAACCCGGTCATTCATCGCCTGATCGAGGAAAAGAAAACGGGCTAAGCCAGGTTGTCTGTTATAGACTGGAAGCCGGGCTTGTCCCGGCTTTTTTTATGGAGATTCTACAAGCTCGTCGAAACCGCGCTGACTGCGTTGGCACGACACTCATACCCACTTTGGATATGAATACTGGGGGCACGATGAAATGCACTTGTAGAACCTCCATCTTATAAATTTAAATGACCATGCAACGATTTTTACTCGCACACAACGACCTCACGGACTGGCAGGCAGCTGTCGCAGATGTGTTAACACAACTGGGATCGATACCGGCAGAAGCCAGTCTGGGTTTTGTTTATGTCAGTGATCAACACGCCCTGCATTTCGCGGAAATCGTGCGCACCCTCAAGGCCAGGACTCAAATCCCGCACTGGACCGGTACCATTGGCAGCGCCGTGTGTGCCACCAATACCGAATACTATGACCAGGCCGCGCTGGTAGTCATGCTCACCGATATCCCGCCGGATCACTTTCAAATATTTAGCTCGCCGCAGGCGCTGACTTCTTCCGCAAATCAGGATGCAGTACACGTGGCAGTCGTCCATGGCGACCCACGCAATGGACAGATTGCCAACCTCATTGCACAAACGCCAGACACGATTGGCAACGGCTACCTCGTCGGTGGTCTCAGCTCCTCGCAAACGCATTTTTTCCAATTCGCCGATGAGTTGTGCGAGGGCAGTCTTTCCGGTGTGATATTCGATGCACAGGTGCCGATCATCACCGGCCTGACCCAGGGTTGTTCACCACTCGGCCCCACTCATGCCCTGACCGAGTGTGACAGCAACATCGCCATCACTATCGACAATCGTCCAGCCCTGGAGGTCATGAAAGAGGACATCGGTGAAATCCTCGCGCGTGATCTTAGCCGTATCGGCGGTTATATCTTTGCCGGCTTTCCCGTCGCCGATTCAGACACCGGTGATTATCTTGTGCGTAACCTGCTCGGTATCGATCCGTCATCGGGTGCACTGGCCATTGGCGATTACCTGAAAACCGACAGCCCGATTATGTTTTGCAAACGCGACGGCCGAACCGCAGTGGAAGATCTGCAGGCCATGGTCAACAAACTCAAGGATCGTGCCCATGGTGAAATCAAGGGTGCGCTCTATTTCACCTGCGTCGGTCGTGGCCAGCACATGTTTGGTGAACCCCATCGAGAATTGCAATTGATCTGCGAGATCCTCGGTGATATTCCGCTTGCCGGGTTTTATGCCAATGGTGAAATTGCGGGAAATCGCCTGTATGGCTATACCGGTGTGTTAACACTGTTTTTAGGATAGCGCCCGGCAAGGAAACGCGGGGAAAAAACGACAAAAAATAATCTAATATTTATAGATTAAATAAAGAATCGTACGACGTTTGCAGCGAAAGGATAAAAGGGGCTCGCGTCGATGCATACAGGTAATCAGCCTGATATAAGCGTCTCTGTTCTACTCAATCGTGACCTGCCATTTCAGGTCGGTGAGTGGTTGGTCGATCCGCAAACCAACCTGCTGCATCATGGCGACAGCAGCGTCAAACTGGAACCCAAGGTCATGGACGTCCTGATTTACCTGGCCATGCGTCCAGGTCAGGTCGTTTCCCGCAGTGAACTGGAAGAACATATCTGGGCGGGACGCATCGTCACCTACGATGCCCTCACTGCCACCATCGTCAAATTACGCAAGGCCTTTCAGGGAGATGACCAGAGTGAGCCGATCATTAAGACCATCTCCAAGCGCGGTTACAGCCTGGTCGCACCCATTCATCAGGCCTCCGCAGAAACGAGAGAACCGGATGTGGAAATCACGGACACCGCTACTCTCAACATCACACCACAAGCAGGATCGCCTGAACTGCAGGAACCTGACAAGACACACCCTGCACCAATACAGCCAACCATTTTAACTCTGCGCCTGTTATTACTCGCGGCAACGGTCGTTCTGGTATTGGGCATCAGTATCACCTACATAATGATATTTCTACACGACAGCTCAAACCCTGATACAACATCTGTCGCGAATGATATAACACGACAGTCATCTGCCTTGATTGGTGGCACCACTGACCTGGAGGCACAGAACTCTTTTAACGCAGGGTGGCAGAAATTCCTGAAGGACACCCCGGCAGATTACATAGCAGCAATCGCGCTGATTCAACGTGCAATCTTGCTAGATCCGGATTATGGTCAGGCCCATGCCGCACTTGCGGCTATCTACTGGAACACCTGGAAACGTAGTTGGCATATTCTGATCGGTAGCTCGCCATTGCCACATACTCTGGAATTAACCGACGCTGCATTACGGCAAGCCATGCAGAATCCTACTCCTCTCGCTTATCAGGTGTCATCGGAAATGCATTATATGAACCGGCGCTATGATGAAGCGATCAAAGAAGCCCGTAAGGCGATTGCACTCGCACCAAATAATCCGCTCGGCCATGTCGCCCTTGCGAATGCCCTGGTATTCGCCGGTCTGCCCGAGCAGGCAAAACCCAATATCGATAAAGCCATGCAGCTCAATCCCCACCATTCGTCGGCGTACCTTTTCACACTGGGTTTGATTCATTTTACAAACGATCGCTACGATAAAGCCGCAGCAGTGTTGGAACAGGCAGTGCTTGATAGCCCCCAGGATCACCTCATCTATGTCCCGCTAATTGCCGCCTATGGTCATCTTGGCCGTATCAAGGAAGTGGTACCCCTGATAAACGCGGCAAACCGCTTACGCAAAACCTGCCAGTTGCCATTGTTAAATGTCTCACTACCCATTGATCCCTATCCTTATAATCCCTGGCCATTTAAACGCGCTGAGGATGTCACGCGCATACAGCAAGGCCTGCGCGCCGCCAGACTACCGGAGTATTGATTGATCAGCTCATTGCTTCTGTAAAAACGTCACCATGGCATCAACTGCGTCTTCCAGATACAAGTCGCGCAGGAAATGCGAGGCGCCATCGATCGTCACCAATTGAATACGTTTGCCATCTGCATGCGGCTGGATTATTGCTGTCGTATCAGGCGCCTGATTGTCTTCTCCCGCTGCAATTACGAGCGCAGGAACCGTCAGGCTATCCAGTTGTGCGGGCAGCAGTCGTACAGAACTGCGACCACCGTAATAAGATACAAAAGTTGCTGCACTGACCGGCGCACCAGGGCAATACAGAAAATCGGTATGTTCCATGATCACATCACCACGACCAGCATCGATCAGCTTTTGTGCCCGGGCCAACACCTTGTTCAAATCTTTTTTAAATCGCAAACGATAACCGGCTGGCGTATTGGATGAATGATCGGAGGTAGACGGGGCGATCAGAATCACGTGAGTAATCGCCGGGTCGTGATAGAGTCCGGAATAAGCCGCAACCTCATTGGCACCGGTAGAATGTCCCGCCATTACTATTTGCTTGACGCCTTGCTTTTTCAGCCAGCCGACCCAGAACCCCAGTTCCTCAATGGTGGCCTGGCGGATATGCCGGTGTGGTGTCATACAACTGAACATGCCGTGCCGATCATTCACATTTAGACTGTAATTGATGGCAATCGAGCTGTAGCCGTGTTGTTTGAACAGTACCTGCAATGTACGGATGATCTCCATGCGATTATGCTGGATCAAGGCATGGGCGATCAGGATCACCCCATCCTCGAGCTGTTTGCCTTCTGCCAGTTCGACATTGGCATTCACGATCAGGTTTTTATATTTGGCTTTGACTTCTTGTGCCGAAGTGTTTGACGGCAATGTCTGTAACAGAGTGATCAAAAAAATGACCATTATCGGTAGCAGAATTCTTGCTTGAGTACGAAAATTCAGCATGGCGCGCCTCCTCTCGTCACTTTCTTCGCTGGTGTTAACGCTATGTGTTCTCTTTTATCAAACAGCATGTAAAAATCTAACAAAAGCGAGCTCCTGATTCCGAAAAAATATACGACTTTTTTACGAAGATTTATCTAGTCCCAGGAAAATTAACCGCTTAGCAAAGACCCCGCCGCAATTGCGGCGGGGTGAATGGCATTATGCCGTTTTGCACCAGCTTGCGGGGAGCAACGCCTCGTCCAGGTCGGTGCCCATGACCCGGTTGGCATAGACGGCAATCAGCTTGTTCGCCATCATGGTGATGATCTCGAGCACGTTGCAACGGGTAAAGCCCTGCGCCAGAAAGTCATCGATGTCCTGTTTGCTGACGTGACAATCACTTTGCACCAGCTTGCTCACAAATCGCTGCAAGGCTTCCAGATTGGAATTGGAAAGCGTCTCCCCTTCACGTATTTTTTGAATGTACTCGCCTGGTACCTGGTCCATTTGGGCAAACGCGGTATGCGCCGCTACGCAATAACTGCAGTTGAATTCGCGGGCAATGGTGAGAAACACCACATGGCGCTGTTCATCGGTTAAGGAGTTTTCCCTTACCAGCTCATCGAGGGTAAGATAGGCCCGGACCGCCTCCGGGGATTCCACCATGGCACCCAGGGCATTGGGGATGAATTGATAATGCCGTTTGACCTGCTCCAGCACCGGCCGGGCCGCATCACTGGCGGTATTCATGTCGTAAATCCGATATCCATGTTGCATACTGACCTCCATTGATTCCTGTTAGGTTTGCCCGCGACATTGCGGGTGAAGTGAATCTAGGTCAGTCGCGCCCGAAAGGTGCGGCGGGCGAACGATGATTTGCTGATGGTTCAACGACTATCAATAAAATCAGCAAGTTGGACATCGCTCGCCCCGAGCCTTAACAATCATCATCTTCCACCACCACCTCACCGTTTTTACCGTGCATCGGCTGACCATCCTTGCCAGTGCGGAGTATGCGGATAAACATCATGTTCTGGATGCGATCAAAGGCCTTGTCCATCACCTTATCGATGGTCGTATCCTTGAGCCCATCATAAATGACAACGCTGCCACTTTTTTCCTGCTGACGCTGGTGGGCAGTCGGCGCAAGCAACCGGTTGTATTGCCATGATTCCTGGTTGTCCAGCGCACCGAGTTGTTGAGCCTGCACGGGAGTAATAACTGCTGTAGCCCACAGTGACAGACTGATGATGATAGAATAAATATAAACAGGCTGTTGCTGTATGGATGTGTTCATGATCAATCTCCTTTGCTTTACATAGGTTGTGAATAACGTGTCGCGTATGAGAGGACTATAGCGATCCGCCGCCGGTTTTTTATGGCGGAAAAATGATGATCCACAGACGCTTTTACGTAGGAATTCCGAAGTTTCGCGTAATCAGGAAAGAGGCGATGGTAAATACTGAATCAGACAGCACAAACAAGCCGGGGCCGTTCTATGTGGGTGAGTGGTTGGTCGAGCCCAAGGCCGATCGCCTAATCCGCGGGCAACAGGAAATCAAGCTGGAGCCAAGGGTAATGGACTTGCTACTGTTCCTGGCTTCACGGCCAGGAGAGGTCATGTCGCGAGAAGAACTGGAATCCGTGGTCTGGGCAGGGATGGTAGTCGGCTACGATTCTCTCACCAGTGCCATGATTAAATTACGCAAGGCTTTTGATGATGATTCGCGAAATCCAAAGATCATCGAAACCGTCGCCAAGCGTGGTTATCGCCTGATTGCCACGGTCAAACCCGCTGAGCCAGAATCGATTCATCCAGACACACCAGCAGCAATAACAGTACCGGCGGGAGCTAAACCACAACGTATGGGTCTCTATGTTGGTCTTGGCGTGGTCTTGCTGGGCGCGCTGGCTGGACTCAGTTATCTGCTGGTGACATCTAGCAACAACACAAGCCAGCCCAGTACCATCGCTATCACAGGCAAGGCCTCCCTGGTCGTGCTGCCGTTTACCAATAGCAATAGCGATAAAAGCCAGGAATATTTCAGCGACGGGATTACCGATGACCTGATCAATGATTTGTCGCTCTATTCCGGTTTACACGTCATTGCCCGACGTTCAGCCTATATCTATAAACATCGGCAGAGCGATATCCAGACCATTGCCCGCGAACTGGGCGTGAATTATGTCCTGGATGGCGATGTCCGGCGCGATGGTGACAAGATCCGGATGAATGTGCAATTGGTCGATGCCCGAACAGGAGTGAACATCTGGGCACATCGCTTCGATCGGGAAACCAAACACATCTTTGAAGTCCAGGATGACATTCGCAAAAATATCATTAGCGCCCTTTCCGTTACCCTCACCAAAGAAGAACAAAAACGCACACAACGCCATTACACCGACAGTTTTGCCGCCTATGATTTATTTTTGCAGGGCCAGGCCAAGCTGGTAACCCGCGCCTCCGCCAGTGACAATCAGATTGCACAGCAATTAATGGAACAGGCGATCCAAATCGATCCCAATTTTGCCCGTGCTTACGCCGCACTCGCCTTAATCCATGCCGATGCCTACCGTTTCGACTGGACTGACAATCCGGAAGCAACCCGACAACAGGCGCTCAAACTGGGCAAACGCGCCATCGAGCTCGATGATCATTCACCGCAGGCCTACTGGATCCTCGGATATGTTTACCTGTTCCTGTTTGCGAATCATGACCAGGCTATTGCCATGGCACAAAAGGCCACTAAACTGGCACCCAATGATATGGATGCCGCAACTGTGCTGGCCGTAACCTATGCCTTTGGTGATGATCCCGCCAAAGCCGTGCTGATTACGCAAGACATTATGAAACACAACCCGCGTTACTCCGCCCTGGTGCCTTCGGTACT
The DNA here is from genome assembly GCA_040235555.1 of Thiohalomonadales bacterium. Taxonomy (GTDB): domain Bacteria; phylum Pseudomonadota; class Gammaproteobacteria; order UBA6429; family Thiohalophilaceae; genus RI-92. The sequence continues at coordinate 29,012 of JBECKZ010000278.1, forward strand.
CGGGCTGGCGAATTTCCGCCTGGAGCACTATGCCGAATCGCTAGCCGCCTATGATAAATCCCTGTTGATCAATCCCTCGCGCATCCAGGGTCTCGTCTACCGGGCGGTAGTGCTATACCGCATGGGCAACGCCGATGATGCAGCCTTTCAGGTGGATGATCTGTATAACATGCATCCGGATTTTGATGTGAAGGTTTGGGCCGCGCGGCAACCGTTCAAAGATAAATCCATCGTCAAAGCGATGGTAGCTGACCTGATCCAGGCCGGGGTCCACGAAAAATAAGAAGTCACAACGACTAAAGTAAACTGTTAAGCATGAAATACAATCCACCTGAAAATACAGATATTCGTGTCAGCCAAATCTGCCTCGGTACCATGACCTGGGGTCAGCAGAACAGCCGTGAAGATGGTTTCGCGCAAATGGATGAAGTATTAAATGACCTGGTGAAGGCCGGCAAAGTGCGACACATCGGCGTGTCCAATGAAACACCCTTGGGGGGTGATGCGCTTCTTACACGAGAGTGAACAACGCGACAGGCCGCGCGTGGTCAGCATCCAGAATCCTTACAACCTGCTCAATCGCAGTTTCGAGATTGGGCTGGCAGAGGTCGCCATCCGCGAACAGGTCGGACTATTAGCCTAGTCACCCACCGGGTTTGGCGTGTTGCCAGGGAAATATCTCCACGGGCAACACCCAGCGAGGGCACGCATCACCTTGTGGCCAAATTACTCGCGTTACACCAATCCGCAGGCGACTGCCGCCACCGAGACCTATGTCGCGCTTGCAAGTCAACACGACCTGGGCCCAGTGCAATTGGCACTGGCTTATATAAATAGCCGTGACTTTGTCACCAGTAACATCATCGGCGCCACCAGCGGCACAATTAAGCAGTAATATCGCCAGCACGGAACTGGTATTATCGCCCGAGGTGTTACAAGGCATTGAGGCAATCCACACGCGACACCCGAATCCGAGTCCGTAACTCACGTAATAAAAGTTAAGGAGGAAACATGACTGACTGCCTGTTCTGCAAGATCATTAACGGCGATATCCCGGCCAGTAAAATTTACGAAGATGACGACGTGATCGGTTTCAATGACATCAATCCGCAGGCTCCGCACCATGTGTTATTCGTGCCCAAGCGCCATATTAGTACCCTGAATGATCTTGAAGCGGCTGACGCGGCACTGGTGGGAAAATTATATCTGGCCGCGAAGAGCCACGCAGCGCAACTGGGCGTGGCACAAGAAGGTTATCGTACGGTAATGAACTGCAATGCTCTGGCCGGGCAGACAGTGTTTCACATTCATCTGCACATGCTGGCTGGCAGACCGATGCACTGGCCGCCGGGTTAGCAGTGTAAAGTCACCCTTATTGAGTCAGGTCCTGCGCCATCACCTGTACGCCCCCATTCAAGACACTGGCCTTGTAACCATTTTGCACCAGCAAAAAGGCAGCGGCACTGCTGCGACGGCCGGTCCCGCAATAACAGATATAATGTTTGTCTTTATCCAGCTCACCCATGCGAATGCGCATTTCGTGCAAGGGGATGCTAATAGCCTTGGGCAGGTGACTATGGTGATACTCCTTGGCATGGCGGACATCCAGCCATTGCCCACCCTGACTCACCTGTATACGCGCCTCATCCGGTGACAAGCGTTCCAGTAACGGATCCTTGAGCAGTTCATTAAAATTTTCCTGAGACAGACGCATCAACATGCCGTCACTGGTCATGGTCACCGTAGCATTGCGTTGCCCACCTGATACCAGTGCCTCTTCGCCAAAACTGCTACCCGGTTCGAGTTGGGCCAATTCGATGGTACGTGTCACCTGGGCAGTTCCTTCAGTTAGCACATAATAATAGTCACCGGCTTCGCCCTGTTTGACGATGACATCACCTTCCTGTACCAACAGCGTCTCCATGCGTTCGAGCAGGGATTTGATATTGGCCGGCGGCATATTTTTGAACGCCATAACATGCCGCATCTTGCGTATCCAGCTGCGATCCTCTTCAAACGTTGCCGGCGTGTCGCTAACCGCGGATGCAGATTCTATTTCCGGTGCTGGCCTCTGGCTTTCTGGTTCTGCAGTTTCTGCTGCCTCTACCTCTTCGGTTTCGGCTTCCGCCTCTTCAGACACGGCCATCTGGTCCCACATCATCATGTAATCAAGAACACTGTTATCGATACGCACGACGTCGACACGGCTCAGAGCAACACAGGAAACCTGGTGCGGTTGACTGTCATCCAGCGGATATTGTGCTTCTTTTTGTTTACTGGTGATGACTTTGTCGATCTTCCCATCGGAAGAACTAATCTGGACATCGCCTTCCAACAGATACACGGTCTGATTGTCAATGTCGCCCTGCCGAAAGATACTAAGCCCGATAGGTAAACGATCGATAGTGGACAATGTCACCAGTTCTTCCAGACGTTCAGTGGACAGATTAGAGAGCGGTTCCAGTTTTTGTAAGCGCTCGAGTGTGATAGTGCGTGAC